>CAJCBN010000244.1 GCA_903960645.1 uncultured Actinomycetes bacterium
AACCACAGGCACCCGAGCGGTAATGCGACGAAAGGGTCTGACCCCTTCGTCGCATCCAGACCCGAGCGGCACCTCGACACCCAACCACCCACCACCCCCGTCGCACAGGAAGCCAGGCAGAACAACCAGCCGCCGGCCTGTCGGGCCGGTCCGCGGAGGACGGCCGCCCTGGAGCGCGGTGGGAGCATCAGCGGCAAACTCCGCGGCGATCGTCGGCAGGGCACTGAACACCGATCGGGTGCAGCGACAACGCTGCTGCTCCCACCGATTTCAGCGAGGAGCGGACGATGTCCCCTCAGCCCCAGCACCACCCCCAGCCGATCACCAGCCCGACCCGGCGTTTTACCGTCGGCTTCCTGATCGGCCTATGCGTGATCGCCCTGCTACTGTGGGTGGCCACGGGCTGACGTATTTCCGTCAGGGCGTGAGCCAGACTGCTTGACGCGGCGCGCATCCCCGCCACAATTGTAGTGCGGTGCACCTGCGCCGCAGCCGGGGAGGAGGGGTCATGCGTATCGCAGTACTGGACGACGAGCCGTTCTTTCGGCACCTCCTCGTGCACTCCCTCAGCCGGGCGGAGGGCATCACGGTGGCCGGCGAGCACGACAGCGCGGTTGCGTTCCTCGACGCACTGGCCGAGACGCAGCCGGATGCGGTCATCCTCGACCTCGTGCTGGAGCCCGGTCAGCCCCTCGACAGCCCCACCGGCGGGCTGGCCACCGGCCTCGAGGTCCGTCGGCGTCTGCCGACCTGTGGCATCGTGATCCTGTCGAACCACGCGAGCGCCGAGGTGCTGCAGCGCGTGCCGCAGGAGGAGCTCGGCGGCTGGGCCTACCTGCTCAAGCGCCGTACCGATGACATCGCCGAGGTGCTGCATGCGCTGCACGCGACGTGCGCCGGCGACACCATGATCGACCCCACGATCATCGCCGAGTCGGCGACGCCGGAGCGGCTTGCCGAGGCCCTCAGCGCCCACCAGTTGCGCGTGCTGCGCCTGCTCGCGGGCGGGGCCAGCAACGCGCTGATCGCCGAGCAGGTCGGCGCCTCCCCGAAGTCCGTCGAACATGCCATCAGCGGCATCCTCGACCAGCTCGCGATCGACGCCCGCGACCCGACGACGAATGCCCGGGTCACCGCCGCCGTCTCGTACATCCGCCTGCTCGGCGCCACCGCGTGACGCGACCGCGGGCCTTCCTGCGGACCGCGCTCTGCCGGATTCCGGGACCGCATGCCTTCGGATTGATTCCCTGGCTGATGCCGCTCCTGTTCGGGCTGGGTGGCGCCCGCGTGGTGACGGACGGCTCGCATCCGCCCGAGTGGCTGCGACAGATCGTGATCGCCGACGTGGCGTCCTGGCTGGTGCAGGGTGCCGTGCTGCTGCTGATCCGCCGGTACGCCCTGCGGCTGCCACCCACTCCACGCGGGGGACTGATGGCAGTGGGGTGCTTCGCCGTCATCGGCATCGTCGGCGGTCTCGTGCAGGTGCTGGTGCTGCGCTCGGGCGGTCTGCCCGACCCGCCGCCGTTCACGGCACCCGAGTCCCAGCTCTTCATGGCGACGCTGACCTGGGTCTCGACCGGCACGATCGTCGGCATCGCGTTCTCCTGGCGCGACCAGCTCGCGGACTCGCTCGCCGCCGCCACCCAGCGCGCCGAGGCGGCGCGCAGCGTGCTGGGACGCTCGGCATCACTCGCTCACCGGCAGCGCGCCATGGTCGCCCGCCTGATCCGGGAGCGGATCATCCCGGGGCTGACCGCGACCGCCGCCGAGCTCCGCGCGCCGCATGACGCCACCGCCACCGCGCGCGCCGCCGATCAGATCGAGCACATCGCCCGCGACGATGTGCGCGGGGTGGCCCACCTGCTGCACCCGCTGACTGCTCCAACCGACCTGCGCAGCGCTATCGGCCCGATCTGCCGTCTGTTTGACATCGAGCTGGAGCTGCTGCCGGCAGGTGCCTCCCCCGTGGTCTCTGCCGACACCGCGAGCGCAGTGACGGTCACGATCGCGGAGCTGATGCTCGCACGGGATCCGGCTCAGGGCCGCCCCCCGCTGCGCCTGCAGATCCGCGAGACGCCGACGGGGCCGCAGCTCGAGTTCCCCGCCAAGCGACATGCACCGCTGCCCCTGGGGGACCAGCGCGAGACCGAGCCGTCCCCGTCCGAGGCGCCGCGCTGGTTCAGAATCGCGCCGGCTCCCCACGGCATGCCGTGGGTGGCGATTGCCGGCCTCAACGCCTTCAGCGTGCTGGCGGCCACCCTCGCCGCCGACACCGGACGCTGGGCGGCGACGGTACCCAACATCGCCGTGATCACGCTCGGCACGCTCGCCCTCGACCGGGTCCTGCGGCTCCAGCGCGTGCAGCGCCTCTCCGTGCGCGGCCAGTGGTTGGTGATTGCCGGCTGGGTCGCGACGCTCGGCGCCGTGGCGGGAGCGGTGTGGGGATCCGCAATTGGCGGCGAGGCCGACTCGCTGGCCGTGCTCGGGCTGATCTGCGCGCTCGGCATGGGCCTGTTCCTCCCCGCCATGCGCGTGTGGTCCGCGGAGATCCGCCGACTGCGCAACCAGTTGATGCTCGAGGATCTCGACGCCGAGGCGACGACGGCCCGCCTGCGCGCCATCGGCTTCGAGCGCTGCACCACAGCGGCGGAGGGGCTGCACTCCTCGGTGCAGAGCCAGCTGCTGGGCGTGGCCGGTGCCCTCGGTGGCGACCTGCCCGCGGACCTGCTCGACACCGCGTACGCGGTGCTCGACGAGGTGACAGAGACCACGCTGCCGACGATCGCCGCGCACCTCGAGGCCGAGGCCGGGCACGACGAGATGCCGCTGCTGAGCACTCAGGCGCTGGCCGCGACGTGGCCCACGGCGCAGATCAGCGTGCAGGCGCCGTCCGAGCTACCGCTGACCGCCCGGAAACTGCTCGACTCCGTGGTCGTCGAGGCGGTCGGCAACGCCATCCACCATGGCGGCGCCGATGCGGTGGAGATCACGGCGACGCTCTGGCCGGGTGCCGTCGGCGTGACCGTCGACGACAACGGCTGCGGCATCGCCGATGGCGCAGGTCAGGGCCTGGGCCTGACGGCCATCCGCTCAGCCGCGAACGAGTTCTCGCTGACGAAGCTCCCGAGCGGCGGTACGCGTCTCAGCGTGCGGCTGCCGTACCTCGCCTAAGGGCCGGGTACCTACGAGCGGGCGGCGATGGGCAGCTCACCCAGGCGGGGCAGCTCGAGGCGCTCCCAGACGTCGTCAAGGCCGGTGATCAGGGCCTCGACATCCGCGTCCGTGTGAAGCGGGCTGGTCGTGATGCGGAAGCGCTCGGTCCCGCGCTCAACCGTGGGGTAGTCGATCGGCTGCACGTAGACGCCGTGGTGATCGAGCAGCAGCTTGGCCGCCTCGCGACAGCGCACCGGGTCGCCGAGGATGACCGGGACCAGATGGCTGTCGGTGTCGAGCGTCGGGATGCCCGCGGCGTCGATCAGCCCGTGCACCTCGGCCACGCGGGCGTGCAGGGCGATGCGCTCGACGTCGCTCGTGCGCAGATGGCGGATGCTGGCGTGCGCGGCGGCGACGACGACCGGGGCGAGCGAGGTGGTGAAGATGAAGCCGGTCCCGTAGGAGCGGACGAGGTCAACCAGCCGCGCCGAGCCGGTGATGTAGCCGCCCATCGCGCCAATTGCCTTGCCGAGCGTGCCCTGGACGATGTCGATCTCGCCCTCGAGGCCCTCGCGCGCCACGATGCCGGCACCCTCGGGGCCGTACATCCCGACGGCGTGCACCTCGTCGACGAAGGTCAGTGCGTCGTACCGCTTGGCGACGTCGGCGAGTTCTGCGATCGGAGCGATGTCGCCGTCCATGGAGTACACCGACTCGAAGGCGACGACCCGGGCGCGCGAGGGATCCTCGTCGCGCAGCAGCTGCTCAAGGTGCTCGGCGTCGTTGTGCCGGAAGACGCGGACGGTCGCGCCGCTGCGGCGCATGCCCTCGATCATCGAGTTGTGGTTGTTGGCGTCCGAGTAGATCACGCAGTCGGGCAGGACGCTGCCGAGCACGGCGAAGGACGTGAAGTTCGCGACCCAGCCCGACGAGAACAGCAGCGCGGCCTCCTTGCGGTGCCAGCTGGCCAGTTCGCGCTCGAGCGCGACGTGCATCGCCGTGGTGCCGGAGATGTTGCGCGTCCCGCCGCTGCCGGCACCGTAGGCCGCAGCCTCCGTGACAGCCGCGACGATCTCCGGGTTCGCCGCCATGCCGAGGTAGTCGTTGGAGCACCAGACCGCGACCTTGCGCGTCGAGCCGTCCGGGTCGTGCAGGAGCGCGCTCGCAGTGCCAGGGATGCGCTCGATCTCGGCGAACGATCGATAGCGGCCCTCGGTCTTCAGACGCTCGATCGCGTCGTCGACGATGCCCGAGTAATCCACGCCCGCCACTCTAGCCGGACTCGCCGTGACGGCCCTGAATCACCCGGCTGTCCATGTCGACAGCGCGGCCCATCCGGACGGCGTAGTGGTGGCGAGGTCGTACAGGCTGAACCCGTTGGCCCCGGCGTCGCGCGCGCCGCGGGCAGCCGCGTCGAGGTTGGCCGCGGATAGGCCCCCGGCGAGCCCCGAGATCAGGTGGACGGGCAGCGCGGGGTCGCCGGTCAGCGTCCGGGCACGCGTGACGCAACCGACGGTCATCGTGTACATCTGGCTGCTGCTCTGGCGACGCGGCGAATAACACATCGGCAGCACCGCGTCGGCTTGTGTGCGGACCTCGGCCCACGGGAAGATCGGCCAGTACATATTGACCGGGGACGGCGTAATAGCGCCAATCGGCGTCTTCGGGTAGTTGGCCCGCAGCCAGGTGAGTAGCGCCGCGGCGCGCTGCGCTCGCAGCTTCGGATTCTTGACGTAGGTCGCCTCGATATCGACCGCGATACCGTCGACCGGCTCGGCGCCCCCGATCGCGAGCGCGGCGACGAGTCGGCGCTGGTCGACCTTGGGCCGCTGGAAGCCGGGCAGGTACCAGGGGACCACGCGGATGCCGGCGGCATGCGCCAGCGTAACCAGCTGCTTGAGCGGCGCGGGATTGACGACGTCGACCTTGCTCTTGGCGTTGGCGGTCTCGACGTAGATGACGGAGACACCCTGCTGCTGCGCCGTGGTCACGACGCTCACGGGGTTCTTGTGGAGCGCATCCCAGATGTCGACCCACACGCCGGTGCCGGAGAAGACGGCCGCACGCGCGGGTTCCGCACCGGCCGTCGGCGCGCTCAGCCCGAGGGCGAGGGCGAGCAGGGCGAGCAGCGGGACGAGACGGCGCATGGGTCGCATCCTACGTGCGGTTCACGATGACGCGCCGCTGGGGAATGCCACGAAGGGGTCAGGCGCCTCGGTAGCGTTCAGCCACTGAGATGATCGGCCAGCGAGCGCGCCGCCTCGGCCGCCTCGGCCTTGCGGTCGAACGGCTTCTGCTGCGACTCGGCGTAGGCGAGCAGCGCCATGCGTGCCCGGTGGCTGTGATGCAGGAGCAGCCGCGAGAGCTCGTCGCCGTCACCGTCGGCGATGGCCTTGATCATCCGATGGTGCTCAGCCTGGGCGTGGTCCTGCTCGTTGAGCACGCTGACTGCCACGCGCGAGTAGGAATCCATCAACGTCAGCACGCGCCCCGCGGCATCGGCGAAGTACGGCATGCCCGACAGCCGATGCAGTTCCTGGTGGAAGGAGTAGTTGCGATCGGACCAGGTCTCGGGGTCGAGGTCATCCATGGCCGCCACCAGGCCCGTCAGCATCTCGAGATCCGAGGGCGTTGCGTTGCGCACGATGCTCGGCGCCATTTCGGATTCGAGCAGAGCCCGCAGCGTCCAGACCTCGTCGACCTCGCGAGGCGAGAGCTCCGTGACCCGCGCGCCGCCGTCGTCGCTGAACGTCACGAGCCCCTCGGCGGCCAGCGCATGCAGTGCTTCGCGGACGGGAATGCGGCTGACGCCCATGCCCTCCGCAATCGACGCCTGAATCAGCGGCTGGCCGGGCGCGAGGAGCCCCTGGCGGATGGCCTCGCGCAGGACGTCGGCGATCGATGGCTTCGCGCCGGTACGGGTGCTCTCGGCGCGGGCGCTCATCACCAGCGATCGTACACGGCTACGGGAGAAGTCGGACATTTGCAATCGAGTGTATACACTGTATGCTCTCGGAGCAAGAGCAGCCATACCCGGCAGCGAAACGCAGGAGAGCACCCACCGTGAAGCGCATCGGAGTAGACGTCGGCGGCACCTTCACCGACCTGATCCTCGTCGACGAAGAGGCGGGTCGCATCACCGTCGACAAGGTCCCGTCCACCCCCGACGATCCCGCCCGCGGCGTCGTCGAGGGCATCAACCGCCTCTGCGCGAAGGCCGGCGTGGAGCTGTCGGAGATCGACAACCTGCTCCACGGCACGACCGTCGCGACGAACATCGCGCTGACGCACAAGGGTGCCTCCGTCGGCCTGATCACCACCGAGGGCTTCCGCGACATCCTCCACATCGCGCGCCACAAGAAGCCGCTCAACTTCTCGATCCAGCAGGATCTGCCCTGGCAGGCGCGCCCGCTCGTCAAGCGCCGCCACCGCCGCGTCGTCGCTGAGCGCGTGACCGCGCCGCACGGCGAAATCGTCACGCCGCTCGACGAGGATGCCGTCCGCCGCGAGGTCCGCCTCTTGAAGGACGCGGGCGTCGAGTCCGTCGCCGTCTGCTTCCTGCACTCGTACCTCAACGGGACGCACGAGCAGCGCGTGGCGGAGATCATCACGGAGGAGTTCCCCGAGGCGTACCAGTCGATCTCGAGCGAGGTCATCCCGCTCTACCGCGAATACGAGCGCTTCTCGACCGTGGCCCTCAACGCGTTCGTCGGCCCGAAGGTCTCCACCTACCTCGATCGCTTCGCAACGGCGATGAAGGACGCGGGCTTCAAGCACGGCGTCCAGCTGATGCAGTCCTCCGGTGGCATGGCCACGGTCGAGTCGGCCTCGCGGCGTCCCGTCAACCTGCTCATGTCCGGCCCCGTCGCCGGCCTGATCGGCGGCATCTGGGCCGGCAAGATGGCCGGCTACGACAGCGTCATCACGCTCGACATCGGCGGCACCTCGGCCGACGTCGGCGTGGCCGCGGGCGGCCAGATGCGCATGCGCCACCTGCTCGACACGAAGGTGGGCGACTACCAGGCGATGGTGCCGATGGTCGACATCGACACCATCGGTGCCGGCGGCGGCTCGATCGCCTACGTCGACGAAGGTGGCGTCTTCCGCGTTGGCCCGCAGTCGGCCGGTGCCGACCCCGGTCCTGCCTGCTACGACCGCGGCGGCACGCAGCCGACCTCGACGGACGCCCAGGTCTTCCTCGGTCGCCTGCGCCCCGAGCGCGGCCTCGTCGGCGGCGGCCTCGCCCTCAAGCCCGAGCTGGCCAAGACCGTGATCAACGAACTCGGTGCCGAGCTCGGCATGTCGCCCGAGCAGGCCGCCCTCGGTGCCCTGCAGATCCAGAAGTTCGGCATGACGCAGAACATCGAGATCAACTCGGTGCGCCGCGGCTACGACCCGCGCGACTTCACGCTCGTCGCGGCCGGCGGCGCCGGCCCCCTGTTCTCCTGCGACGTCGCGCTCGAGCTCGAGATCCCGCGCGTGCTGATCCCGCCGCACCCCGGCATCGTCGCGGCGACCGGCCTCCTCGCCACGGACCTCCAGTTCGAGTTCGTCGGCACCGAGCGCCAGGCCGTCGCCACGCTCGATGTCCCCCGCCTCCAGGCGAAGTTCGACGAGCTCGTGGCGCAGGCGATCGGCCAGCTCGACGCCGACGCCGTGCCCGAGGATCGGCGCCTGATCCGCCGCCTCGCCGACTGCCGCTACGCCGGTCAGGGCTACGAGGTCCGCTTCGACGTCCCCGCCGGCAATCCCGATCGGCCCGGCTGGAGCGACGAGCTGGTCGAGGCCTTCCACGTCGCCCACGTGGGCGAGTACGGCCACCGCTTCGACGCCCCGGTCGAGATCATCAACATCCGTGTCGTCGGCATCGGTCGCATCGACGAGCTCAAGTGGCCCGAGGCCGAGGTCGGCAACGGCGATGTCTCCGGCGCCCTGATCGAAACCCGCGACGTGATCTTCGACGTCGACGGCGAGGCGCAGTCCTGCCCGACGCCGTTCTACGAGCGTGAGCAGCTGCGGGCCGGCGACCGTCTCGAGGGACCGGCCATCATCGAGCAGTACGACACCACGACGATTGTGCCCCCGGGCTTCGTCGTCGACGTCGACCGCTTCGGCAACCTCGTGATCGACGTGTCGTCCCGCATCGAGGCGCGCCGCGCCAAGGGCGGCGACGCCGGACTGGCGCAGCCGATCCTGATGCGCGTCATCGGCGGTGCGTTCAACGCGATCGCCAAGGAGATGGCCGGCGTTCTCTACCGCATGTCCTACTCGTCGATCATCCGCGAGTCCGAGGATCTCGGCGCGGGCCTGTTCGACGCGCAGGGCAACAACATCGCGGAGTCCGACTCGACGCCGATGTTCATGGGCGCGATGCCGAAGATCGTCAAGGGCGTCATCTCCCTGCTGGGCGACGACATCCACCCGGGCGACATCATCCTCCACAACGATCCGTACCTCGGCGCGACACACTCGCCCGACGTCGCGATCGTGATGCCGGTCTTCCACGACGGCGAGCTGATCGGCTTCTCCGGTGCATCCGCTCACCTGCTCGACATCGGCGGTGCCTTCCCGGGCCTCGCCATCGACCTCGTCGACAACTGGTCGGAGGGCAACATCTACCGCGCGGTCAAGCTGGCCGACAAGGGCGTTTGGCAGGAGTCGCTGTTCAAGCACATCCTCGAGAACACTCGGACGCCCACCCATAACCGCGGCGACATCGAGGCGATGATCGCCGCGTGCGAGCGCGCCAAGAACCGCTTCGCCGAGCTTGCGGGCCGCTACGGCACCGAGGCCGTGCTGGGCGCCGCGAACCACTGGATGGACTACGCCGAGCGCATGCTCCGCCAGGAGATCGCCAAGGTGCCGGACGGCGAGTACGGCCCCGAGTACGGCTGGCTCGACGACGACGGACGCAACCGCGGCGAGAAGCTGCCGATCAAGGTCGTCGTCCGCATCGAGGGCGACAAGATGGTCGTCGACCTGACGGGCTCCAGCCCCGAGGTGCCGACCGGCTACAACTGCCCGTTCGAAGGCACGACCGTCTCGGGCATGACGTTCATCGCCCGCATGATGTTCCTCGACGAGGCGACGTTCCCCGTCTTTGTGCCGCAGAACGAGGGCATGCTCCGCCCGGTCGAGGTGATCGCGCCGGAGGGCACGATCTTCAATCCGAAGTACCCGCGCGCCTGCTTCGCCCGCTTCTCGCAGGCCCAGCGCGCGGTCGACCTCGTGCTCCGTGCGCTGGCGCCCGTCATCCCCAACCAGGTGACGGCCGGCAACTCGGCGCACATCCACTTCCTCTCCTACTCGGGCTTCGTCGAGGCCGAGGGCGAGTACTGGGTGTACCTCGAGGTCGATGAGGGCTCGTACGGCGGTCGCCCCGATCGCGACGCCATGGACTCTGTCGACAACCTGATCGCCAACACCCGCAACAACCCGATCGAGGAGCTCGAGTGGCGCTTCCCGATGCGGACCGACCGATACGAGCTGCGTGACGAGCCGGCTGCGGCGGGCAAGTGGCGCGGTGGCATCGGCATCGTCCGCGTCAATACGTTCCTGACCGACACAATCGTGACCTGCGAGGGCGAGCGTCACGAGTCCGACCCGCCGTGGGG
>CAJCBN010000245.1 GCA_903960645.1 uncultured Actinomycetes bacterium
CTGATCGGTCAGAGCTCCTACGTCACGGCGCACGCGGCCCTTGCCCTGTACGACGCCGAGACCCTGCTCGAGACGCTCGTGACGCTCGCGGCCCTCGATCTCGAGGCATACGCCGCGAACCCGTCGCCGTTCCACCCGGCCGCCGGTGAGGTACGCCCGTACCCCGGTTACCGGCGCGCGCTCGCCGCGATCGGCCACCTGCTCGTCGGGTCGCGCCTCGCCGACGACCCGCGGCACCTGCATGCGCCGCTCTCGTTCCGGGACGCCGGCGTCGTTCTCGGCGCCGCCTACGACACCTTTGCCTTTTGCCTCCGCCAGCTCTCGGTCGAGCTCAACGCCCACCAGCAGAACCCGCTGGCGCTGATGGAGGAAGACCGGATGCTGCCGGTTGCCAACTTCGACATGCAGGCCCTGGCGGCAGCGCTCGACTTCGCCCGCATCGCGCTGGCGCCGTGCCTGACCGCCCAGAACGAGCGGTCGATCAAGCTGCTGCAGGCCAGTGAGACGGGGCTGACCGATGGCCTCGAGCCGGCCGGCGACAGCCACGGGCACGGGCTGTCCGAGATCGCTTGGCCGCTGCAGGCACTGACCGCCGAAGCGCGCCTTCTGACCCAGCCCGTCTCGACCGAGATCGGCTCCTCTGCGCAGGCGGAGAAGATCGAGGACCGGATGACGATGGCCGGCCTCGGCGCCCGCCGGCTCGCGGAGATGACCGCTCTCGGCTACCGCGCGGCGGCGATCTCCTGCGTCATCGCCTGCCAGGCGATCGACCTGCGCGGTGCCGATCGGCTCGGCCCCAACCTGGCACCGATTCATGCGGCGGTACGTGAGCACGTCGCGCCGCTCGCCGCCGGCGACCCGCCGCCGGCAGATCTCGAGCCGCTGCTCGCCGCCCTGCGCGGCGGCGCGCTCGCGTAGGCCCTAGACGCGCAGGCGGAGGAGCTCGGCGACGCCGTGCGTGGCCGTGGCCACGGCGGCGCGCGGCGCCTCGCCGTGATCGAGCGCCGCGGCGAACAGCGCCGTGAACATGTCCCCGGCGCCGACGGTATCGGCGAGGCGGGGAATGCGATCGGCGGGGACGCGCAGCACCTCGGGCTCGTCGCGCGTCCAGACGTCGGCACCGCCTTCGCCGTGGGTGATCAGGACGATCGGCACGCCGGCCCGCGCCATCGCGGCGGCGTCCGTACCGCCGAGTAGCGCCTCGGCCTCCGCGTCGGAGAACTTGACGGCATCGACCCCGGTCAGCCAGGCCGGGTCGAGCGGACCGACGGGATGCACCGCACCGACACCGGGGCGGGCCAGGCCCTGCGCGTCGAAGACGACCCGGCGACCGAAGGCCCGGATGGCCTCCAGCGTCTCTGGCGGGACATCGTCGCGCCACTGGGTGCCGATCACGATCGTCGCCGCCTGCTCAAGCGACGAGCGTGCCCAGCCGGCGATGTCCGCCGGCGTGAAGGGCTCGCCGAGCGCAGCGATCTCGTGGTCGCGCTCGCCGTGCTCCTTGAGGATCAGCCGGCTGACGAACGTTGCGGCGGCGGGGCCGATCAGGACGGGCAGGCCGCGCCGGCTGAGGTCGGCGTGCATCGCGTTGTCGCCGCCCTTGGTGACGACGATGCCACGGTTGCCCGTGCCGGCGAGGGCGCTGGCCGCGAAAACCGGCGCGCCGCCGCAGCGCACCTCCTCAGTGCCGTCGGGGTGGCGGATCTCGTCGCGGACGGTCTGGCCGAGCAGCGCGATCATCGGCGCAGTGCCCCGACCGCCAGGTAGGCGTAGGCGCCGAAGGCGACCGCCCAGCCGGAGATGGCGAGGAGATCGGCACCCGTGCCGGCGCAGTTGTATGCGCTCCCCGCGTTGCAGAGGCCATGGGCGAGCAGCCCGAAGCCCCCGGTCAGGCCCGCGGCGGCGAACACCACGAGCGCCGCCCACGTCGGCGCGTGATCGCGGCCGCGGCCACGGACCGCGAGAGCACCGGCCGAGATGATCACGGAGCCCAGCAGGGCGAAGCCCGCGACCGACCAATGCTGCAGCGCCATCTGGGCCAGCAGGGCGAGGACGGAGATGGGCAGGACGATGCGCGCGAGGTGCGCGGCACCCGTCGTACGCCGGGCCAGGGCGACGATTACGACACCCGTCAACACGGCGAGCACGGCCGAGGCGATGATGAAGAACGTGCTCACGCAGACCGAACGGTACCCGTCCGACTAGGTGTTGGTACCCAAGCGGTGGTAGCGTGCGTGGCAGGAGGTAAGGATATGGGAGCGCTCTCGCCGTGGCACATCGCAATTGTCGTCATCGTAGGTCTGCTGGTTTTCGGTCCGAAGAAGCTGCCTGAGCTCGGCCGTGGCGTGGGCTCGGGCCTGCGCGACTTCCGCAAGGGACTCAGCGGCGAGGCCGATGAGACGCCGACGCCGGTCGTCGAGGCCACCTCGACCCCGGTCGTCCAGACGACGACGGCCGTCGCCTCCGAGGTACCTGTCGCCGAGGCCGCTGCCGCACCGGTTGCGGAGCAGGCGGCACCGGTCGTCGAGAACACGCCTCCGCAGTCCTGACCTGCAATCGGACCGGCTGATGCCGGTCCACCGCTAGACCACCGCCTGCGTTTCGGTGGTAGCCTTCGGCCTCCAACGAGGAGCCTGCAATGCCTTTTGACTTCGGAATCGGTGAGATCGCCATCGTCCTCGTCATTGGCCTGCTCGTGTTCGGGCCGAAGAAGCTCCCTGAGATCAGCCGCGGCATCGGCTCGGGCATGCGCGACTTCCGCCGTGGGCTCGCCGGCGAGGCCGACGCGGCCACGGTTGAGACACCCGTCGCGCAGGCTGCTCCCGTAGCTGCCGAGGCGCCCGTGACCCCGGCCGAGGCAGCGCCAGCCGCCGCCGCGCCTGCCAGCGCCGCACCCGCTTCCGCGCCCACGTCGACCGTCGCCACGCCGGCGGAATAGCGCCCGCCGGGTACCCTCAGCATGCTTTCCGGCCTTCGCAGCACCCGTCGCGTCCAGCACGACGAGCAGGTCCACATCACGGACCACCTCGAGGAGCTGCGCAACCGCATCCTCATCAGCCTGATCACGCTCGCCGTGGGCTTCGGCATCTGCTTCTGGCAGCACGAGCGGATCCTCGACTTCCTCAACCGGCCGCTGCCGGCGAGCGTGCCCGACCCGATCGTCCTGGGCGTCGCCGAGCCCTTCACGATCTCGCTGAAGATCGCGCTCGCGGGCGCCGTGATCCTCGCGATCCCCGTGCTGATCTACCAGGTCTACGCCTTCGTGATGCCCGCGTTCGACCCGGACCACGACCGCCGCACCTGGCCCTACCTGAGCGCGGCCTCCAGCCTCTTCTTCGTCGGCCTGGCGTTCGGC
>CAJCBN010000246.1 GCA_903960645.1 uncultured Actinomycetes bacterium
CCGCAGCTGTACCGGGGACTGACGGCGCGCGAGAACATCGACCTGCACCTGCGCCTCCACCAAACGACGGCCGACACGAGCGCGCTGCTCGAGCGCGTCGGACTCGCCGACCGCGCGGACGAGCGGATCGACGGCTTCTCCCGCGGCATGCTCCAACGCCTCGCACTGGCCCGCGCGACCGCGCACGACCCGGTGCTGCTGCTGCTCGACGAGCCGGCCAGCGGACTCGACGCGGACGGCCGCACCCTGCTCGACGAGACGCTGCGCGCCGGCATCGGCAGCCGCACCCAGCTCGTCGCCAGCCACGATCACGACCTCGCGGAGCGCCTCGGCGTGCGCGAGATCCGCCTCGCCAACGGCGGCCTTGCATGATCGGCGCCGCACTCACGATCGCGCGCGTCAAGTTCGTGCTCGAGATCCGGCGCCGCGAGGTGATCTTCGCGATGCTCCTGTTCCTCGCCGCCACGATCGTGATCGTCCGCGTCGCCCTGAGCGGCGACACGGGCGCCGGCACGCGCGCCGCCGCCGGCATGCTCTGGGCCGCCGTCGTCTTCACCGCCGTGCTCGGACTGCTGCGGACGTTCGCCGCCGAGCACGAGGGTGGCGTCATCGACGCGCTGCTGCTCGCGCCGATCGACCGCGCGTCGATCTGGCTCGGCACCGCGCTCGCGCAGTTCGGCTTCCTAACCGCGATCGAGCTCGTCGCCGTACCCGTCTGGTGGGCGCTGTTCTTCCAGGGCGGTGGTCCGAGCGTCGGCACCGTCGTCGTCGCGCTGCTGCTTGCGAACGTCGGAATTGCGCTCGTCGGCACGCTGTCTGCGGCGCTCGCCCTCGGCGCGCGGACCCGCGATGTGCTCCTGCCCGTGCTCGTGCTGCCGCTGCTGCTCCCCGTCGTCCTCGGCGGTGTGACGGCCACTTATGGGGCATTCGGCGAAGAGGTGGGAGGCCTCCGGCCGCTCGGCTTTCTGGCACTCTACGACTTGGTGTTCCTCGCCCTCGCGTGGGGCACATCGGAGCATCTCCTCGGCGACTGACATGCCCACCAAACGTCACCTCACGACCACCGTCCCGCTCGCCCTCAGCATCGTGCTCGTCCCGTTGACGATCGCGATGGCGTTCTGGTGGACCGGTGAAGACGTCGATCAGGGCCTCAGCCAGAAGATCTTCTACTTCCACGTGCCGATCGCGCTGACGTCGTACATCGCCTTCGCCTTCGGCGCCTTCAGCGCGGCGATGTACCTCTGGAAGCGCACGGAGGCCTGGGATCTGCGGTCCTACGTCGGCGTGCACTCGGGCACCATCTTCGGGACGCTCGTGCTGATCACGGGGCCGCTCTGGGCCAAGGCCTCGTGGGGCGTCTGGTGGAACTGGGGCGATCGGCAGCTGAACGTCTTCCTGATCCTCTTCCTCTACTACTGCGCCTACTTCATGCTGCGCTTCTCCCTCGACGAGGGCGAGCGCCGTCGCTCGGCCTCCGCGATCTTCGCGTTGCTCGGCGTCGGCCTGATCCCGATGTCCTTCCTCGCCGTCCGGGTTGCGCAGACGCTGATCCACCCGACCGTCTTCACCTCGAGCGGCGCGGCGATGCCCGGCTCGTTCCTGCTGACGTTCCTCGTCGGAATGGCTGGCATGCTGAGCCTGATGGTCCTGCTGATCTCCGTCGAGCTGCGCGGCAAGCGCACCGCCGCCCGTGTGCTCCAGCTGCAACGCAGCGCCCGGGGGGAGGACGCATGACGCTGCGCGAGGCCGTGCCGTGGGTCGCTGCGGCGTACATTCTGGTCTGGGTGGTGATCCTCGCCTACGTGTGGATCATCGGCCGCAAGCTCAACCGTCTCGAGCGGGCGCTCGACGAACTCGAGGCGCAGCAGCAGCAGCCGGGCACGCCGGACGCATGAGCATCGTCCGCCTCGGCACTCGAGGCTCGCCACTCGCACAGGCGCAGGCCGCGCTGGCCGCGGCGGCGCTGACCGCCGAGGGCGCGCAGGTCGAGCTCGTGATCATCTCG
>CAJCBN010000247.1 GCA_903960645.1 uncultured Actinomycetes bacterium
GCGTCGCCGCCGGAGGGTTCGTCGCCAGCCTGGGGCGAATCGCCCTCGGACCGTGGCCGCTCTACCCGAAGGCGATCGCCGTGTTGGTCGCCTACGGCATGTTGATCCGCGCGATCGTCCGGGCGCTCTCGCAGGGCGTGGACGGGAAGCCGTGGCAGGAGCTGTTGCTCCCCAACCTGCTCACCGTGGTGGTCGTCACCGTGGTCGCGTGGGGGAGTGCGACGATGTTGCGGCGCGTCTTCAACTGGTCGGGTGGGAGTGGTGGGCGCGGGCGCTACGCCGTGCTGATCCTGCTCGAAAGTCTCCTGATCACCGCCTCACTGGTGGTGATGGTGCGACGCCTGCTGCCCGACGGGCATTCGCCCGTGCAGCCGAGTGTGGCCGCAGTCGCCGCCTTCTCGGCGCTGGTCGTCATCGTCACCGTGGTCGTCGCCAACGGCATCACCGGCTTCGTCCTCGAGCGCTTCCGCCGCGAGGAGGAGCTGGTGCGCGCAGAGCGCACGATGCAGCTTGCCGCCGAAGAGCGCGTGCGCTCGGACACGGCGCGCTATCTCCATGACGACGTCCAGACCGCGCTCCTGCGCGCATCGCTTCGGCTGGTGCCCCTCATCGAGCGGACGCCCGACCTCGACGATCAAGCGCTGCTCCGCGCGGCCATCGCCGAGATCGACGCGGTCCGCGACGAGGGCGTGCGCGCCGTCGGGCGTCGCCTGTCGCCGCCGCTCAGCAGCACCGGCCTGATTGTCGCGCTCAACGAGCTGGCCGGATCGTACGCCGGCGTGATGCGCGTCGCTGTCGAGTTCGACGACGCCGCCGCCGAGCGCTTCCGCATCGTCGGCGAAGACGATCGCACAGCACTCGCCGTCTATCGCCTGAGCGAGCAGGCGCTCCAGAACGCGCTCAAGCACGGTGGCGCCTCAACGGCGCACATCCGCGTCAGCGTGCCCGACGGAACCCCAGCCACGCTGCTCGTCACAGCCGACGGTACCGCTCCGGCACGCGATCGGAGCGCCGGCAACGGCACCGCGATCATCAACGCCTGGCTCGGCGACGTCGGCGGCACCTGGGCGCTTGAGACGGCCGAAGGCGGCGGCTCGCGCTTCCGGGCGACGATCGGCGACGACGCCGGCAGGGAGTAGCCGTCGAGGCTCAGCGTCTGGCCGACGGGCAGCGTGGGCTCCCGGTCGGCCCGGAGCAGCTGGCCGCGGCTACCGGCTGCCGGTGCCGTCGAGCAGCGTGGTGATGACAAGGCGTGGTCCGTCGACGGGGGCGATACGGCCCGCCTCGACTGCCTCCCAGGCGGCCACGACGAGCCAGAACCAGGCGTCGGCGACCCAGAGGGCGGGGAGGTCGGCGCGGACGCGGTCGGCGGCCTGTGCGCGGCGGACGGCGTCGGTGATCGTCCGGTCGATCTGGGCCCAGCGTTCCCGCAGCTCCTCGTTGTCGTCGAGGGAGCGCTCCCGCAGCAGGTAGCCGAGCCGTGCGCCGAGGGGCATCATCGACGCGGTCAGGTCGGCGAGCGCGACGACGGGATCGTGGGAGGCGTCGGTGATCCCGGCCGCCAAGATCGCGGCGTCGATGTGATCGATCGCATCGACCGCCAGCGCCAGGAGGAGCTCGTCGCGGGTGGCGAAGCGCATGAACAGCGTGGTGCGGCTGATGCCGGCCGCCCGGGCGACGTCCGCGAGCGTGGCCGTCGGCGACGCGGCCAGGACGCGCGTGGCCGTCTCGAGGATTGCGTCGGTGGACACCGTCATGCGACAAAGATAACAGACGTGTTCGGATCTGAACATTGATGTTAGAATCGGCGCATGGCCACCGCGTCCCGTCGCCAATCTCTCGCACCCGTCGTGCTGCTCGAGACCGCCAACATCCTCAGCGGCATCGGCAACGGCATCGTCGTGATCGCGATTCCGCTGCTCGTCCTGCGCGAGACGGGTTCTGCCGCGCTGTACGGGCTGATCGGGGTCATCGCCGTGCTGCCGAGCCTCATTGCCCTCCCGCTGGTGGGGGCGATGATCGACCGGTACGGCCCGCGCTGGAACAGCGTCGCCTCCGACGTCGCCTCGGCGACATCGGTGCTGATGATCCCGGTCCTGCTCGCCGTGGATGCGCTGAGCGTGCCGGCCATCATCGTGCTGGCGGTGCTCGGGGCGGTCATCGACCCCGTGGGCTTCACGGCGCGCAAGGCTGCGATCGAGCCGGCCGCTCGTGCCTCCGGCGTCCCCGTCGACAAGGTCAACGGCATCCACGACGCGCTCTTCGGGCTGGGGTGGGCCGCCGGCCCGCCGCTCGGTGCGCTGCTCGTGGCCGGCCTCGGGACCGGCGCCACGTTCCTCACGGCTGGTGTACTCGCCGTGGGGGCCGCGATCTCGATGGCCTTCGTCCGCGCTGCCGGGGTTCGTGCAGTGGGCGCTGCCGTCGCGGTTGGTACGAGTCGCCTGACCGAACTCGCCGCCGGACTGCGCGCGCTCTGGAACGACCGTCCGCTGCGTGCGCTGACCATCGTCAACGCGATTCTCGCCGCGCTGTACTTCCCGGCCGAGGTGGTCGTGCTGCCCGTGCACTTCGAGAACATCGGCGATACCGTCGGCCTCGGCATCGTCCTCTCCGCCATGGCGGGCGGCTACGTCGCCGGTGCCTTCGCCTACGGCTGGCTCGTGGCGCGCATCGGCCGCGTTCGCATCTTCCAGATCGCACTCGTCGGCACCGCCGTCGCGGCGATTCCGCTCGCCTTCCTACCGGCCGTGCCGCTGATGGCCGTCGCCGGTGCCGTCCTCGGAGCGAGCTGGGGACCCGTCAGTCCGCTCGTCGCCTCGCTCGTCCAGACGCGCATGCCGGCTGCGGTGCAGGGTCGCGTCTTCGCCGTCGAGATGACGCTCTTCACTGCGCTGCCGCCCGTGGTGATTCTGGCCACCGGTCTCGGCGTGGACACCTGGGGCGTCGACGTCGTGTACCTCGTGCTCGGCGCGTGCTTCGCGCTGACCGCGCTCCTCGCACTCGCCGTTCCGGTCCTGCGGCACCTCGACGCCCCCGTTGCCAAGGAGGCGCTGGACGGCGTGGGTCAGGCTGGCAGTGAGTAGCCGCCGTCGATGATCAGCGTCTGACCGACGATCATCGTGGACTCGGAGCTGGCCAACCACGCCACCGCGTTGGCGATGTCCTGCGGCTCAACGATGCGGCCGGCGGGCGTGCGATCACCCATCGCC
>CAJCBN010000248.1 GCA_903960645.1 uncultured Actinomycetes bacterium
CGCCTGCAGTCGACCGGCCGGGAGCTCTCCGGCCCGGGCGAGCCCGAGCAGACGCGCGACGAGTGCGCCCGGGCGGGCGAGCTCGTCGACCGCGAGATCGATCGCCGCCTTGACGGTGGCGCTGTCCTCGTGGAGCGGGTCCGTCACCTCGAGGTGCCCGCGCGCGATGGTGATCGGCGTGCGCAGCTCGTGCGAGGCGTCCTGCACGAAGCGCTGCTGGGCGAGGAAGGCGGTCTCGAGGCGCTCCAGCATGTCGTCGATGCTGTGCGTCAGGCGGGCGATCTCGTCGTCGCCGCCGATCGGGCCGACGCGTGCCTCGAGCCGACCAGCCGTGATGGACTCGGCACGCCGGCTCATCGTGGTCAGCGGACGGAGCGCGCTGCGCGCGGCGAACCACGACCCGAGCAGCGTCAGGGCCGCGCCGATCCCGCCGGCAACCAGCAGGGCCCGCACCAGCTCGGCCAGCCGGTCGTCGGCCTGCTCGCGTGGGACACCCGCTGCGGCGGTGACGCCGTTCGCGTCGCGCGCCACCGCGATCGTGTAGCCGTCATCGTCGAGCACTCCGGTCGTAGTGCCCGCTGGATCATCCAGGTACGGGACGAGACCGCGGGCGTCCTCGGTGTTGATGAGCGCAGCGGCGCCCGGGGCGCGCACTGCGAGAAGGTTGTCCGCGGCGCTGCGCCGGACGAGATACGGCTCGGTGCTCGCGTCGAGCTCGGCCAGCGCGGGCGCGGCAGCGGGGTCCGTGTCGCCCGCACCGCCCCCGTTGAGATCCGGCACCACGGCCTCGTCCTCATCCCCATCGTCATCGTCCTTGCCGTCGCCGCCGCCGTCCGTCCGGGCGGTAGGCACCGAGCCGGGCTCGGCCTGCGAGGCAACGGCGAGCAGGCTGCGCGCCTCCAGCGTTGCCTCCTGCGCCAGGCTCTCATTGAGGGAGCGGCGCTCGAGGATGACCACGCCGGCCCCCGTGAGCAGGAGCACGAGCAGAACCAGGGCGACGCTGGCGATCGCGAGCCGCAGCCGGATCGGCAGGCGACGCCTCAACGATCCACCAGGCGGTAGCCCATCCCCCGCACGGTCTCGATGCGGCTCGCATCCTCGTCGCGCAGCTTCGTGCGCAGGTACCGAATGTAGACGTCGATGACGTTGGAACGCGGATCGTGCGAGATGCCCCAGACGCCGTCGAGGATCTGCTGGCGCGACAGCACCTGACCGCGATGGCGCATCAGGTACTCGAGCAAGGCGAACTCACGGGCGCTCAGGGCGACGGGTTCGTCGTCGAGGAGCACCTCGCGGCGGAGGAGGTCGAGCCGCAGGTCCCCCACCTCCACGATGTCGCTGCGGGCGGCGGCGCCCGCACGGTCGACGGTGCGCAGGTGCGAGCGCACGCGGGCAGCCAGCTCCGCGAAGGCGAAAGGCTTCACCATGTAGTCGGTCGCGCCGAGGTCGAGGCCCCGCACTCGATCGTCGACTTCGCCGCGGGCGGTCAGCATGATCACCGGCACCAGCGGATCGACCTGACGGATCTGCTGAAGCACCTCGAAGCCATCGCAGCCTGGGAGCATGACGTCGAGGATCACCAGATCAGCGGGGGCGGCGAGGAAGATCCCGATCGCGCTCGGTCCGTTGACGGCCACCTCGATGGCGTGGCCCTCGGCGGCCAGTCCCTTCTCGATGAAGGAGGCAATCAGGGGCTCGTCCTCGGCGATCAGGATACGCATGCGCACATCGTGCCAGTTGCGCATGAGGGGACTCTCATCCGCCGAGGCGGCTTCGATCGCCGTCGCGGATGGGTGTCTGGGTCAGGCGGGATCGGTGTCGGCGACGTCGGCGCCGTAGGTGCCGAAGCGCCCCCAGGCGCGCTCGGCGTCGTCGCGGCGCCGGCCGATGCTGTCGGGGTTGCGTTCCAGCAGCGTCGCGGCCAGCAGCTCGACCAGGAAGATGCCGGTGACCGCGGTCGGAAACGGTGCGGGCGCGTCGTCGGCGCAGACGAGCGTCTCGGTGGCGTGTTTGGCGGCCGGCGCGGCCGGCGAATCGGTGACGAGCACGACGGGCGCCCCCGCCTCCTGGAAGAACGCCGCCACGTCCGTGGTCACCTTGGCGTAGCGGCGGAAGGTGAACGCCAGCAGACGATCCTCGGGACCGATGCCCATCAGCCGGTCGGCGAGCGCGGACTCGCCGGCCTCGACGCGGACGACGTTCGGCAGCATCGGGTTGAGCAGGAAGTAGGCGTACTCGGCGACGGCCGCGCTCGCGCGCTGGCCGAATACGTGGATCCAGCCCTCGCCCGATTCGAGCAGGGCGGCGGCCCGGTCGAGCGCCTCCGGCGGGGTTGCCGTCGCGACCGTGCGCAGATCTCGCTCCACCGCCTCGAGCCAGCGCTGGACGAGCGTCTCGCCGGTGGACGGCGCGGACGCATCCTCCAGCCGACCACGGATGTCGCCGCGCAACGCCTCCTGTAGGCCGGTGTAACCGCCGTACCCGAGCCGGGCGCCGAAGCGGACGACCGCGGCCTTGGAAACGCCGGCGGCGGTGGCCAGCGCATCGGCAGACATGAAGGCCACGCCCGTGGGATCGCGCAGCACCGCATCGGCCACGCGCTGGTCGTTCGGCGAGAGCTCCTCGAGGCGACCGCGGATGCGATCGAGTGGATCGGTTCCCTGTTCCGGCACGGGCCGACGGTACCAGACCGCCTGCGCCGGTCGCCGGACTCGGTCGGTACGGTACGGCCATGGCACGCGTCTTCTCCGGCATCCAGCCCACCGGCGACAAGCACATCGGCAATTACCTCGGCGCGATCCGTCACTGGGTCGACGGACAGGACGAGCACGAATGCCTCTTCTGCATCGTCGACCTGCACTCGATCACCGTGCCCGTCGATCCCGAGCAGCTGCGGCAAGCCACGCTGTCGCTGGCGACGCTGCTCTTCGCCGCGGGGCTCGACCCCGAGCGGTCGGTCCTCTTCGTGCAGGGCCACGTGCCCCAGCACATGGAGCTGGCCTGGTACCTCAACTGCACGGCCACCATGGGCGAGCTGCGGCGCATGACGCAGTTCAAGGACAAGTCCGACGGTCAGGAGTCGGTCTCCGTCGGCCTCTTCGACTACCCCGTCCTGCAGGCTGCGGATGTCCTGCTCTACAACGCAGGTCGGGTCCCGGTCGGTGAGGATCAGCGGCAGCACCTCGAGCTGATGCGCGACATCGCGATCCGCTTCAACGGCCGCTACGGCGACACCTTCGTCGTACCCGAGGCGGCGATTCCCCCGGCCGGCGCCCGCATCGTGGACCTGCAGGAGCCGACGCGGAAGATGTCGACGACGGGCGGAACCGAGCAGGGCACGCTGACGCTGCTGGAGGATCCCAAGCGTCTCCAGAAGAAGATCATGTCTGCCGTCACCGACTCCGACGGGGAGATCCGCCACGACCCCGAGGGCAAGCCCGGGGTGTCGGGGCTGCTGTCCCTCCAGTCCGCGGTCGAGAACGTGTCGATCGCCGACCTCGAGGCCCGCTATCAGGGCCGGGGCTACGGCGACTTCAAGAAGGATGTGGCCGCCGGCGTCATCGAGCTGCTGGCGCCGCTGCAGGCCCGCCACGCGGAGCTCGCCGGCGACCCGGCCGAGGTTGAGCGCCTGCTGCGTCGGGGTGCCGAGCGCGCGCTCGAGCTGGCGGTGCCCCAGATCGAGGCCGTGCGCGAGCGCATCGGCTTTCTCCCGGCCGTCTAGCTGTTCTGCGGAGTTGCTTGTGCGACGGGGGCGATGGCGGTTGAGTGTCGAGGTGCCGCTCGGGTCTGGATACGACGAAGGGGTCAGACCCTTTCGTCGCATTACCGCTCGGGTGCCTGTGGTTAGCTGGTGTGTTTACCGCGGTCAATGCGACAAAAGGGTCTGACCCCTTCGTCGCATCCAGACAGCAGCGTTCTCACCGAACCCGTCTCGCAGGCTCATAGGCAGAACAACTAGCCGAACTTCGCGCGACTGCGGCGGGCAAGCCGCGCCATCGCCCCCGGGGCGATGGCCTGGGCGACCGTGGCGGCCCGCCACCACTCTGGGTGGTACGACTCGGCACGTCGGCGCTCGAGGGCGCGCAGGATCGTGTCGGCGCAGCGTGTGTCGTCGATCACGGTGTGCCGCAGCCAGCGATGGCCGCGCAGGCGATCGTGGGGAAAGGCGGCGGTCGCGACGGGGCCGGGATTGGCTGTCAGGACGTGCACGCCGACGGCGGCAGCCTCCACGTGCAGCCCGCGTGACCAGGCGATCGCCGCGTGCTTGGCGGCGGCGTAATGCGGCGCCGAGCCGGTCGACACGGTCCCGGCCACGCTGACGACGTTGACGATCGAGCCCCGGGCGGCGGCCAGTCCGGGCCAGGCGACCGCGGTGACGCGCACCATCGCCAGGTACAGCAGTTCGATGGCCTCCCGTGCCTCGTCGGGGTCGTGCTCGAGGAGCGGCCTGCGGAACGGACCGCCGGCGTTGTTGACGAGCACGGGGATGCGCTCGACGCCGGCGAGCCGCTCGCCGAGCGCCGCGATGCCCTCGGCGGAGGCGAGGTCGGCGACCAGCGTGTCGCAGGCCAACGCCCGCCCGGCCGCGGCGAGGCGGTCGGCGCCGCGAGCCACGAGCAACAGGTCCGTCCCACGCTCCCGCAGCCGGCGCGCCAGTGCGAGGCCGATGCCGGACGAGCCGCCGGTCACCACCATCAGGGAGCGCTGCGCCATTGGCACGGAGCCTACCCGTCGGCGCGGTACACTCGGGCCGTGCCGCAGCCGCCCGCACCCCCTCGCCGCGTCGAGATCACCATCTCGTCGCGCACGCTGCTGCGGCTCCTGCTGGTCGGAACCGGCTTCACCGTGCTGACGCTTCTGCTTTGGCAGGTGCGCACCATTCTCGAGCTGGTGCTGATCGCCGCGTTCCTCGCCCTCGCGCTGAACCCGCTGGTCAGCGTGCTCGAGCGGCGCATCGGCAATCGCCGCGGCGTGGCCTCCGTGATCGTCGTGCTCGGGCTCCTCCTGCTCTTCATGGTGTTCCTGGCGGCCCTGCTGACGCCGCTCTACGAAGAGATGCGATCGTTCGCCACCCGTGCGCCCGGGCTGATCGACGAGCTGCGCAACTGGAGCGTCTTCAAGCGCTTCGACGATCGCTACGACTTCGCCACCCGACTTGAGGAGGGTGCGACGCAGTACTCGGACCGCCTGCCCGCTCAGGCCGGCAACCTGCTCGGGGTCGCCACCGCCGTCGTGACCGGCTTCGGCAAGGCCCTGACGGTGCTGTTCATGACGCTGTTTCTGCTGCTCGAGATCCCGCGCTTCCTGCGCACGATCACCGAGCTGCTGCGCCCCGGGGCGGCCGATCGCTCGCTCGTCGTCTTCGATCAGGTCAACGGGACGATCGCCCGCTGGACCGCGGGTGTCCTCTTCATCGCGACGATTGCGGGTACGGTCACCGGTGTCAGCGCCTGGCTGCTGGGCGTGCCCTTCGCGCTGGCGCTGGCGCTGCTCGTCGGCGTTCTCGACCTGATCCCGCTCGTCGGCGCGACCATCGGCAGCATTGTCGTGGTGCTGGTCGCGTTCACGCACAGCCTCACCGCCGGCATCGTGATGCTGATTCTCGCGGTCATCTACCAGTTCCTCGAGAACCACATCATCCAGCCCGTCGTGATGCGCAAGAGCATCGACGTCTCGCCCTTCATCGTGCTGGTCAGCGTCCTGATCGGCGCCTCGCTGCTTGGGATCATCGGCGCACTGCTGGCGATCCCGATCGCCGGCTCGGTGCAGGTGGTGCTGCGGCAGTTGCTCGAGGCCCGTCGTTCCCGCGTGGCGGCGGAGCGGCAGCTGCTGGAGGACAGCGACGGGTCGCCAGTCGTCATCATCGAGGGGGAGCTGCCATGAGCGAACCGCTGCGCATTCTGATCTGGTCGGACTTCCTCTGACCCTACTGCCGAGTCGCGTGCGAGCGCGCGACGTGGCTTGAGCGCCAGTTCGGCGCTCAGATTGAGTGGCTGCCCTGGGATCTGCATCCCGAGTATCCGCCGGAGGGCATCCCCCGCGCCGACCTGATCGCCAAGTACGGCGAGGAGCACGTTGGACGGGTGTCGGCGATGTTCGCGGAGAGCGGCTTCCCCTACGCGCCACACCCCGAGATCACGCCCAACACGCAGCTGGCGCTCGAGCTGGGTGAGCTGGCGCGGGCCGAGGATCTGCATCCCGCCTACCACGAGGCGGTTATGCAGGCGATGTGGGAGCAGTCCCTGAACGTCGCCGACCCGGCCGTGCTGCGGGAGGTTGCGATCGGCGTCGGTCTCGAGGCAGAGGCCGTTGACGAGGCGATCGCCACCCGACGCTTCCGTCCGGTCGTGCAGGAGTCGACGCGCGAGGCGCACGCGATGGGAATCAACGCCGTGCCGGCCTTCGTCCTCCAGGAGCAGTACCTGCTGCTGGGTGCGCAGCCGCACGACGTCTTCGAGCAGGTGATCGCGCAATTGCGCGGCGAGGCGGCCGCTGCCGACGACTGAGCGAGTCGTCTGCATACGAACGTATGTTCGACTAGACTGGGCTGGCAATGCTGCTCGCCCTCCTGCTTCCACGCCTGCCGCTGACCGTCGCCCTGGCGGCGCGCGGCCAGCAGCTGCCCGGGC
>CAJCBN010000249.1 GCA_903960645.1 uncultured Actinomycetes bacterium
AACCTGTTCATGCTCTACGGGCCCAACACGAACCTCGGGCACGGCACGATCATCTTCATGATCGAGTGCCAGATTCGCTACATCCGCAAGTGCCTCCAGAAGATGCAGCGCGACCACCTCAAGGTGCTGACCGTCGATCCGACTGCGCAGGCTCGCTTCAACGATGAGTTGCAGCAGGATCTCGCGAAGTCGGTCTGGGCAAGCGGGTGCGCCTCCTGGTACGTCACGAGCGACGGCAAGGTGCTCAACAACTGGTCAGGCTTCATGCTCGGCTACTGGCGGCACACGCTGCGGCCGGACTTCGACGAGTTCATCACGGCCTAGGCGAGCCGGTACGGTTCCCCCATGAACCGACGCACAGTCATCTCCGGCGGACCGATCCTGACGATGGCGGCAGAGATGCGCGCCGAGGCCGTCGCGGTGCTCGACGAGCGGATCCTGCACGTCGGCTCGCTCGCGGACTGCCGCGACGCCGCCGGGCGCGACGCGGCCGAGTTCGATCTTGGCGGCCGCACGCTCCTGCCGGGCTTCGTCGACGCGCATACGCATCCGTTGATGCTCGGCCAGTGCGCCGCGTGGGTCGACTGTGCGCCGCCCGAGGTGACGACGATCGACGCCCTCGTCGAGATGCTCGGCCGCCGCCGCGATTCGCTGCCGCCGACCGCCGACGTCTGGGGCTTCGGTGTCCACCACGGCGATCTCGATGTGAAGCGCAATCCCGAGCGCACCGACCTCGACCGCGTCGCCACCGACCGCGTCGTTGCGGTCATGCACCGCTCCGGCCACGGCGTGATGGTCAACAGCCACTGTCTCGCGATGAATGGCATCACCAAGGACCTGCCGGACCCGGCGGGCGGCCGCATCGAACGCGATGAGCAGGGCCACCCGACGGGCGTGATGTGGGATGCGGCGATCGACCTCATCACGGGTCCGGAGGGCGTCAAGACGCTCAACCACGGGCCCAACATCCATATCCCGGACGCCCCCGAGCGCCTCGTCGATCTGCTCTGCAACGCCCAGACGCTGCTGCTCCGAGCGGGCGTGACGTCGGTGACCGACTGCCAGGTGACGCGCCGCGAGATGGAGACGTACCTGTCGGCGCGCGACGACGGACGGCTGCAGATGCGCGTCTCGATGCTGACCCTCTCGTCGCTGCTCGAGGTGCTCGTCGAGCTCGGCCTGCGCTCGCGCCTCGGCGACGACCACCTCGCCTTCGCCGGGCTGAAGCTCTACGCCGACGGCACGCTGACGGGCCTCACCGCCTACTTCGAGAGCGGCTACCGCTTCGACCCCTGCCACCACGGCCAGCTCTACCACGAGCCCGCCGAGCTGCGGCGCCTGATCCGCCGCGCGCACCGCTTCGGCCTGCAGACCGGCACGCACGCCCAGGGGGACTCGGCGATCCAGATCGTGCTCGACGCCGTGACCGAGTCGCTCGCCGATGTTGACCGCAAGGATCACCGCCATCGCATCGAGCACTGCGGCATGCCATCGCCCGACCAGATCCACCGCATTGCGGAGCTCGGCATCTACCCGGTCCCGCAGCCGACGCACGGGTATCTCGTCGGCGACGCGCTGCTCGAGGCGCTGGGCGAGAGCGCCAACCGCTACAACCCGTACGGCGAGTTCCGCGACGCCGGCGTCCCGATCGTGCTCTCGTCGGACACGCCGGTCTCCGGCCCCGATCCGATCGAGGCGATCTGGGCCGCCGCGACGCGCGAGACGCGTTATGGCTCCACCCTCGGCACGCCGGAGCAGCGGATCTCGGTGGAGCAGGGCCTGCGCGGCTACACGATCAACGGCGCCGCAGCGACGAAGCGTGATCACGTCGTGGGCTCGATCGAGCCGGGCAAGCTGGCCGATTTCGCGATTCTCACGGGCGACCCGCTCGCCGTCACGATCGACGACCTGCGCTCGATCCGGGTCGAGGACACGTGGGTCGACGGCGCTCCCGTCGACTGGGCCCGGCTCTAGCTGTTCTGCCTATGCGCCTGGGAGGCGGGTTCGGTGAGAGCGCTGCTGTCTGGATGCGACGAAGGGGTCAGACCCTTTCGTCGCATTGACCGCCGTACACACACGAGCTAACCACAGGCACCCGAGCGGTAATGCGACGAAAGGGTCTGAC
>CAJCBN010000250.1 GCA_903960645.1 uncultured Actinomycetes bacterium
ATCAGCGCGGGGCCCGGGATACGGGTGGTGAGCGCCTCCATGCCTGAAAGCCTACGCCGCCCGCGTCAGCGGCGCGGGGCGAGCGCCGCGGCGAGGGCCAGCAGCGTCGCCTCAAACAGCGTCGGCGCCGACCGTCGCTGGCCGTGCCGAAAAGCCCGCAGCCGCGGACGGGTTTGCCGCTCAGCCGGCGGCGTCCGCCAGCTCCGCGAGGAGGGTGGCCAGCTCGCGTGGCTTCGACCACATCGGCCAGTGGCTCGTGGGCAGGTCGACGTACGTCACCTCGTGCAGCTCGGCGAGGCCGCCCAGCCAGGGGTAGCCCTCCGTGACCGCGGCGCGCACCTGCTCCGCCCGAAAGCCGGTGCAGACAACCGTCGTGGGCACGTCGAGCCGGGCCGGATCGACGAGCACGGGCGCATCACGCAGCGTCGCTCCGGGCTGCGGCACCGCGAGGTGACGGAAGCGCTGCAGGTGCTGGCGGCTGAGCCCCTCGAGGTTCTCCTGCCGGAGCTCCGCGTGCGTGCGGAACGGCAGCTCCGTGTCGGCGAAGTCGGGGTTGAGCGCGCCGGTGGCCGGCGCCGAGTCGACGTAGACCAGCCGCGCAATCCGCGCGGGCAGACAATCGCTCGCCGCGTAGCCAACCACGCCCGCACCGCTGTGGACGACCAGCACGACCGGCACGTCCGCCGCCTCGATCGCGGCACAGACCGCGGCGACGTGGTCCTCGAGTGAGATGCCGCTGCGATCGCTCTCGACCGACTCCAGTCCCGGCAGGGTCAGCGCTGTGACCTCGTGGCCGTCGGCGCGCAGTAGTTCCGCGACCTCGTCCCACGCCCACGCACCGAGCCAGAAGCCGGGAACGAGGATGAGCGGAGCGGCGGGCATGGCGGTGCGGAGCGCCGCGGACAGCGACGGTCCGGAGTAGCGGCGGTAGGACTCGAACCTACGACACGCGGATTATGATTCCGCTGCTCTAACCAACTGAGCTACGCCGCCGAACGCGAGGATGCTACCCGAAGTCGGCGGCGCGGCGTTGCGGGTTCGCGCGGGCCAAGGCGAGAGCATCCCTGAGCCAGAGCCGGTCGTGACGCCACCAGGCACGCCCGTGCTGCCAGTGCCCAACGCGCGCGTACAGCGGGTGCCAGGGGTAGTCCGCCTGCAGCGCCGCGACGTACGCGGGCGCTGCGTCCGGCGCTCCCGCGAGCGCATCACGCGCGCTCCACCACATCACCAGCGGCACCCCCGAGCGCCCGAACTGCTCCATGTTGTGCAGCGGACTGCGCTCGAGATAGCAGTCGGTGGCCTCCTCCGGCGGACCGCCGCATTCCGCGAGCATCGCCTTGGTCTTGAGGTTCGGCACCCCAGCGGGCGCCACGTTGCGAAAGTGCGCGGCAAGATCGACCGGCGCGTCGAGCGCGACGACGACGGCGAAGGTATCCGGCGCTCGGTCCGCCGCCAGCAGCGCCTCGAGGCCGCCCATGCTGGCCCCGACGATGATCACGCGCTGATGATCGATCGGCAGCCGCGGCAGCCGCGCGCGCACGAGGCTTGGAACGCGCAGCTGGTCGCCGATCTGCCCCGGCGCACCGTACGAGAAGGCCCGCGTCGCCACGCCTTGGCCATCCAGGCAGGCGACGACGAAGCCGTAGCGGACGGGCGCCTGGCCGAACGCCTGGTCGCACTGTGCACTGCCATCGGCGCCGTGCAGGGCGATCACCAACGGGAGGCGGCCGCCGCGGGCACGCTGGGTGAAGTTGGAGGGGAACGCGATGCGCATCGCGCGCACATCGCCATTCCACGCGCGATAGGTCGTCTTGACCACGACCACGCGCTCCGGCGTCGGTGTCTGCTCCTCAGCGTCCGCGGCGACGGGGGCCAGCAGCGCCGCGGCGAGTACGCAGACACCCAGCAGGTGGCGTACGTGGACTCTCAGAGGCAGCAGCGGCATGGCAACTGAGTCGCCACGGCGACTCCCGGCCAGTATCGGCAGGATCAGGCCCGTCGTGGGTTGCGATCCGGTTTACGTCGTGCGGCACTGGGCGGCGAAGATCGACCGCGAGGCGGCCGGCTGGACCGCCGCGTTGCCGAGGAACTCCCCGAGCACGCGGCGATTGCCAGCCCCATCCGGGATCAGCACGTCCTGCCCGTCGAGCGGCGCCGGCGTGCCGCCGAGGTTGCAGCGGAGCTTCGTCGAGGCACGGGCATCGAGGTAGCCGAGCTGCAGGAACTGCCAGAGGGTGAGGTCCGTCGCGAAGGCCCCGCCAAGCGATGTCGCGACGTTGCGCAGCCGCAGGAGACCGCTCGGACTGGCCGCCTTGGCGCGCAGAGCCGAGATGACGGCCTGCTGCCGCTGGCCCCGGCTGACGTCCGAGTCGGACGGGTTGAGGATGTTCTTGCGGACGCGCGCGTAGGCCAGCGCCTCCGCGCCGTTCAGCTTCAGCGGTCCCTTCGGAAAGGTGTAGAGCTCGGCGCCGAAGACCGAGCGGATGTTGCCGGGGTTATCGACCTCGATGCCGCCAACCGCATCCACCACCTGCTCGAGTCCGTCGAAGTCGATCACCATCACGTGCTCGACCGGCAGGCCCGTGTACTCCGCGACGGTGCGGATCGCGAGCGCCGAGCCACCGGCCGCGTAGGCAGCGTTGATCTTCTCGTCCCCGTAGCCCGGGACGTTGACGCGCAGGTCACGGGGGATCGCCAGCGTCGCCTGCAACTGGCGGTTGGGGTCGAAGCGGAGCAGCTGCAGCGTGTCGGAGTTGGCCTGGTCGTCAACGCCGATCAGCAGGAGCGTCGTCGGATCGGTCAGCAGCCCACCCGAGGGCGCCAGCACCGCACGGGCGCGCGGGTCGAGGCGCTCATTGGC
>CAJCBN010000251.1 GCA_903960645.1 uncultured Actinomycetes bacterium
GCGGTCACGGAGGGCTACCCCTGGCTGGGCGGCCTCGCCGAGCTGCACGAGGTGACGTACGTCGACCTGCCCACGAGCCACTGGCCGATGTGGTCGAAGCCACGCGAGCTGGCCACCCTTCTCGCGGAGCTGGCGGACGCCGCCGGCTGAGCGGCAAACCCGACCGCGACTGCGGGCTTTTCGGCACGGCCAGCGACGGTCGGCGCCCTACCCTTGGCGCATGGGCACCGAGACCGCGGAGACCAGGGTCGTTCCCGGTGGCTTGGGACGCATCGTCTGGCTCGTTGCGCTGTCCTGGGCGATCCTCTTCACCGTCCTGGCGGGCCTCTTCACGGCGGGGTACGCGCTGGACGACCCCGGCGGCCTCGCGGGGATGGGGCTGGTGCTGCTCTGGCTCGTGCCGCTGCTCGGCGGGTCGCTGCTCGCCTGGCGCTGGCCGCCGCTCGCCTACCGGCTCCTGCTCGTCGTGGCGGTACTCGCCGTCGGACTGGGTCTGTGGCAGCTGCTGGACCCGATCTCGTTGCGGGACTTCGAGGACGAGAACGGCCCGATCACCGCGATCGGCTCGTTCATCACGATGGTGCCGATCGCCCTGATCTGGCGGGTGCAGCGCTGGCCCGCAGCCCTGCTGATGTTCACCATTGCCATCGCCGGGCTGCTGCCCGAGCTGCGCAGCGGCTTCCATCTCGGCTCCTCGGCCGTTGTGGCGGTACCGATGCTGCTCGAGGCGACGCTGCTGGCCCTCGCCACGGCGCTCGCCCCGCGCCGCTGACGCGGGCGGCGTAGGCTTTCAGGCATGGAGGCGCTCACCACCCGTATCCCGGGCCCCGCGCTGATGGGGATCGTCAACGTCACGCCCGACTCGTTCTCGGACGGGGGTCGTTTCGTCGAGCGGGAGACCGCGATCACCCATGGCCTCGCGCTGATCGCGCAGGGCGCGGCCATCGTCGACGTCGGCGGCGAGTCGACGCGTCCGGGCAGCGACGGCGTGGACGAGGCCGAGGAGCTGCGCCGCGTCGTCGACGTGGTGGCCGGCATCCGTGCCGCGAGCGGCGTGCCGATCTCGATCGACACCATGAAGAGCGGCGTCGCCGCGGCCGCCATCGCGGCGGGCGCGACGCTGGTCAACGACGTCACCGCCGGCACGTTCGATCCGCGCATCGTCGATGTGGTGCGTGACGCCGAGGTGGACGTCTGCATCATGCACATGCAGGGTCGCCCGCGCACGATGCAGGACGATCCGCGCTACGACGACGTGGTGCGTGAGGTGGGCGAGCACCTGGCCGCGCGGGTCGACGCGCTCGTGGCCGCCGGCATCGACCCGCGGCGGATCGCCGTCGATCCGGGCATCGGCTTCGGCAAGACGGTCGCGCACAACGTCGCCCTGCTGGCGGGCACGCGCGCGCTGGGAGCGGCGACCGGCTGCCCGGTGCTGGTCGGTGTCTCGCGCAAGCGCTTTCTCGGAGACCTGCTCGGCGACCCCGACGGCGACCGCACGCTGGCCAGCGTGGCGGCAGGGCTCGCCGCTGTCGAGCGCGGTGCCTGGGCGCTGCGCGTCCACGACGTCGCGCCGCACGCCGAGGCCCTGGCGGTGCTGCGACCGGTGCTCGGATCTGCGACGGTGCCCGCATGACCCGTCAGCTCGCCATCCGCATTGAGGGCATCGAGGTGTTCGCCTTCCACGGCGTGCTGCCCGAGGAGCGATCGCAGGGCCAGCAGTTCCGTATCGACGTCGAGCTGGTGCCGAGCTCGGATCGCGCCTGCGATACGGATGCGCTCGGCGACGCCGTGGATTACGGCGCGGTCACCGAGCGTGTCGTGGCCATCGCCACCGGTGAGCCCGTCGACCTGATCGAGCACCTGGCCGATCTGATCGCCGTTGACCTCCTCGGGGTGTTCCCGATCGAGCACGTGACCGTCGCGGTGCACAAGCCGCACGCGCCGATTGCGGCGCCGTTCTCCGATGTCGTCGTGACGGTCGCCCGCACCGCATGATCGCGATGCCCGCGGTGGTGGGGATCGGCGGGAACGTCGGCGACGTCGCCGCGACGATCCGCGCGGCGCTCGGTGCCCTCGACGCCACCGACGGCATTCGCGTCGTCGCCGTCTCGTCGCTCTACCGCACCGCCCCGGTTGGCGGCGTCGAGCAGGCCGACTTCCTCAACGCGGCGGCGCTGCTCGGCTGTGGCCTCGATCCCGTCGCGCTCTTGGAGCGCCTGCTCGCCGTGGAGCAGCTCCACGGTCGCACGCGCGACGTCCAGTGGGGACCGCGCACGCTCGACCTCGACATCCTCTGGTACGCGGACATGGCGATCGCGGCACCGGGCCTCACGATCCCGCATCCGCGGCTCCACGAGCGCCGCTTCGCGCTGCAGCCGCTGGTCGAGGTCGCACCGACCGCCATCGACGCGCACGGCACGCCGTACGCGGAGATCCTGTCCGGGCTGCCGCTTGACGGGGTCACCGTCGTCACGGGCCCGTCGCTCGTCTACGATCCCTCGTGATCCGACCGGCATAGCCAGGGAGTCGAACGTGTCGCATCTTGAGGACCTCGAGGAGTACGACGCCGAGCTCGAGCTCACGCTGAAGCGCGAGTACGCGACGGTGTTCGGGCTGTTTCGCTACTGCGTCCTGACGCAGGAGGCGACCTACCTCTGCAACAAGCTCGAGATGTCGATCGAGCACCAGCCGTCGTACCCGCTGTTCCATCTGAAGATGGAGGACGTGTGGGTGTGGGACAAGAACCGGCCGAGCCGGATCATCCCGCGCGCCGAGGTCCACACCACGCAGGATGTGACGGTCGAGGAGTTGAAGCCGGAGGTCGACGTCTTCACGACGCTGCCGCCGGACTTCACGCC
>CAJCBN010000252.1 GCA_903960645.1 uncultured Actinomycetes bacterium
CCGGGGATGTTGTCGGATGGGTCGCCCCGCAGGCTGATCAGATCGGGCACCTGCTCCGGGCGGACGCCGTAGCGCTCGACGACGCCGTCGGGATCGACGTGCTCCACCTCGCTGACGCCGGAGACGGGGCGGATGATGGTCGTGCGGGCCGACGCCAGCTGGTACGCGTCGCGGTCGTGCGTGAGGACAAGTGCGGTGCCGCCTGCAGCCTCCTCGAGCGTGGCCAGGGTCGCGCAGACGTCGTCGGCCTCCCACGGCGGGACGCAGATGGCAGGGATGCCGAACGCGCGGACGAGCGCCGGCAGGGCATCGAGCTGGTCGATCAGGTCATCGTCGACCTCACCGACGCGCTGCGCCTGGTACGCCGGGACGAGCGCGTGGCGCTCGGACTCCTCACGGCTGTCGACGGCGAAGGCGATGGCGCGCGGCGCGAAGGCGTCCCAGGCCCCCGCGAGCATGGCGATCGTCCCCTGCAGCAGGCCGATCGGCCTGCCGTCCGGTGCCGTCACGGATCCGAGCGCGTAGTAGGCGCGATGCGCAAGGGCATCGCCGTCGACGATCAGGAGGGGCTTGGTTGGCGCCACCCGGCTACGATACCGGTCCAATGCTGATCGATCCGCGCCGCAACCCCAAGCTCGCGAACGCCCTCGGCCTGCTCGCGCCGGGCACGGACCTGCGCCTCGGCATCAACGACATCATCAAGGGCCACCTCGGCGCGCTGATCGTGATCGCCGATCGTGACGAGATCGAACCGCTCTGCTCGGGCGGCCTCGCCCTCGACATTCCGTTTTCCTCGCAGATGCTCTACGAGGTCGCCAAGATGGACGGCGCGATCGTGCTTGACGCGGATCTCGGCACGATCCTGCGGGCCAACGTGCACCTGATGCCGGACGCCGCGATGCCAACCTCTGAGACGGGCACGCGGCATCGCACGGCGGAGCGCGTGGCGCGCCAGACCGAGGCGATCGTCGTCGCGATCTCGCAGGAGCGCGACACCGTCAACGTCTATACCGGCGGCTCGCGCTACCAGCTCGACTCGATCGGCGAGCTCCTGGCCAAGGCGACGCAGGGTCTCGCCACGCTCCAGGGGCATCGTGTCCAGCTCGACAAGGGCGCCGACGAGCTGACGACGCAGGAGCTGCGCGGTGAGGTCTCGTTCGACGACGTCCTCAACGTCCTCCAGCGCTCCGAGATGGCCGCACGGATGATCGGCGAAATCGAGCGCAACGCGACCGAGCTTGGCCTCGACGGCCGGCTCGTCGCCATGCAGCTGGTCGAGCTCTCGGAGGGCGTGGAGGACGAGCGGCTCGCGATCATCCGGGACTACCGGCACGCCGATGCGACCTCGGCCAACGACCTCGTACTCGAGCGTCTGGCCGCGCTCCGCTACAGCGAGCTGGTCGACCTCGAGTGCGTGGCGCGGGCGATGGGATTCGCGGACCGCGCGGGCACCGACCTGCGGCCGCGCGGTTATCGGGCGCTGACACAGGTGGCGTCGCTCACGGACGACGCGACCGAGCGGATCATCGCGGCCTTCCCGACCTACGACGCGCTGATGCGCGCGACGCTGCGGGAGTTGCAGGAGATCGAGGGCATCTCCCCGCAGGACGCGGCGGAGGTGCAGCAGGGGCTGCGACGGCTCCACGATCGGCACCTCCGCGGCAGCCGCTGAAACCTCCTCCCTTCGGGACCGATTGCGGTTATCCTTCCGGTCCCAGTACGGAGGAGCGCAGATGTTCAAAGTCGGAGATCGGATCGTCTATCCCCAGCACGGCGCGGGGATCATCGACGGCATCGAGACGCGCACCGTGCTTGGTGACGAGGTCGAGTACCTGACGATCCGCATCATCTCCGACGACCTGGTCGTCCGCATTCCCGTCAATCGCGTCGACGAGCTCGGTCTGCGTCGCGTGATGGATCAGAAGGGCGCCAACGCCGTCCTCGCCGTCCTCGGTGAGGAGATCCCCGAGAGCACCGGCTCGTGGAGCCGCCGCTTCCGGATGAACAAGGACAAGATCCGCTCCGGCGACGTCCGTGAGATCGCCGAGGTCATTCGCGATCTGTCGCTGCGCGACGCCGAGAAGCCGCTCTCCTCTGGCGAGCGGCAGCTGCTGGCCCAGGCCAAGCGCATCCTCTCGTCCGAGCTGCGCTGGTCGCTCGACAAGGACGAGGACGAGACCAACGCGCACCTCGACAAGCTGCTGTCGGACCTCGCCGAGGCGCGTGCCGAGGCGCGCGCCGCGCGCGCCTAGACGCCGATGGCAGATGCGGTCGCCGTGTGGGCGGTCGTCGTTGCCGCCGGTTCCGGCGAGCGGCTCGGCGCGGACCACCCGAAGGCGTTTGTCCGCTTCGGCGACAACCCGCTGATCGCCGCCTCGGTGGCGGCGCTCGATGACCATCCCGCGATTGAGGGCATCGTGCTCGTCGTGCCCGCTGGCTGGGAAGAGCGCGCCACCTTCATGGTCGATGACATCGGTGCCGGCAAGGCGTCGATCGCGATTCCGGGCGGTGCCACGCGCTCGGATTCCGTCGCGGCCGGCGTCGCCGAGGTGCCTGCAGACGCCGCGATCATCCTCGTGCACGATGCGGCGCGCCCGCTGATCCCGGCCGACCTGATCGACCGCGTGCTGGGTGGCTTCGCGGACGGCGCCGACGGTGTCATCCCGGCGCTGCCGATCGACGACACCGTCAAGCGCGTCGACGCCGCTGGCCGCGTGGTCGACACCCTTGACCGCTCCGAGCTGCGCACCGTGCAGACGCCACAGGCCTTCCTCGCCGATGTCCTCCGACGGGCCGTTGCCGCACCCGATCGCGGCACCGGTACGGACTGCGCGAGTCTCGTTGAGCGTGCGGGGGGAACCGTGGCGACGGTCCTCGGCGATCCGCGCGCCATGAAGATCACCACCCGTGCCGACCTTGAGCGGGCGGAGGAGCTGCACCGTGCTGACTGACCATCACACTCATTTGCGCCCGGACGACGATCCGCTCGACGAGGAGGCGCTGTCGATCGAGACGATCGTTCCGCACGTCGCCGCCGCGATGGACCGCGGCCTTGCCCAGGTCGCCATCACGGAGCACATCTACCGCTTCCGTGTCGCCAAGCCCGCCTGGGCGCATCCCTACTGGGACACGCAGTCCGAGTGGGACATCGACGCCTATTGGGACGCGCTGAGTGAGGCCAAGGCCGCGGGCTTCCCGCTCCTGATCGGCATCGAGTGCGACTGGCTGCCCAGCGGGCAGGAGGTGCTGGTCGACGCGCTCCGAGGGCGGCCGTGGGACCTCATCCTCGGCAGCATCCACTGGGTCGACGAGGGCGCGGTCGATTACGACCTCTACTCGGCGTTCAAGGAGATCGACCCCGACGCGCTCTGGCGCGGGTATGTGGATCGCTACACGCGCGCGGCGCTGAGCGGCCAATTCGACGTGATGACGCACGCGGATCTGCCCAAGTCGTTCGGACCGTTGCCGTCTGCGGCGACCCTCGACTGGGCCTACGACCGTATTGCGGATGCGCTCGAGCAGGCTGGCTGCTGTCTCGAGATCTCCACCGCCGGCCTCCGCAAGGCGGCGCGCGAGCTGTATCCCGCCCCGTCGCTGTTGGAGCGGGTCTGCGCGCGCGGCGTGCCGATCGTCCTGTCCTCAGACGCCCACGAGCCAGAGAACGTCGGCTTCGCCTTCGACCAGGCCGTGCAGGCCGCACTCGACGCGGGCTACACCCAGGTGATGGAGATCAAGGGACGCGACCGTCGGGCGGTGCCCATTGGCTGACCTCCGCGTCGGCACCGCGGTGGATGCCCACCGCCTTATCGTCGGGCGCCCGCTCGTACTCGGCGGCGTGACGATTCCTCACGACCGCGGTCTTGAGGGGCACTCCGACGCCGACGTTGTCTGCCACGTGCTGACCGACGCGATCCTCGGCGCCTCCGGCATCGGCGATATCGGTCGGATGTTCCCGTCCGATGCCGCGTGGAAGGACGCCGCCTCGCTCGAGCTGCTGCGCCTGGCCTGCGCGCG
>CAJCBN010000253.1 GCA_903960645.1 uncultured Actinomycetes bacterium
GCGGCCGCCGGGATCGTTCGCGAGGCCCGTCCACTCGGACTGCTCGACGGCAGTGAGGTACCGCACCAGGGACGCCTGGACCAGACCCGTGTCGACGGGCGGGAGCGACGCGCTGGCGTAGGCCAGCTGGCTGGCGGCGGCAACCTCCGTGCCCACGAGATTCTGCGCCTGGCGCAGAGTGCTGTACTCGCTGCTGATCAGGAAGGCGGTGAGGATCGCGAACAGGCTGCCGAGCACCGTCATGTAGGCCGCCGCCGTCGCTCCCGTCGGCTCGCGTCGGTGCGCAGGGATCAGCACGACGAGAAGCGCCATGGCCATGACGGAGAAGACGACAGCTCCGCCCACGCAGAGCAGAAGGAGTTCAAGGCCGCCCAGCCGCGTCAGCCAGCTCATGCCGTGTCGCCCTTGCCCGTGGATCGGGCCGACTGCCACTGGGCGCGAACCTCATCGCCCTCTTGTTCGGTGAGGGCGACGCCGCCGACCGCACCCGCCGTCGCGAGTCCCGCGTTCGAGACGAGCGCGTCGACGAACGCATTCTCCGTCGGGTTCGCAGCTACGGCCGCGAGGTTGACGTACACGTACAGCTCGCGCGACAACGGGTAGGCGCCCGCATCGATGGCGGCGGATGTCGGTGGCTGGCAGCCCTCACCGAAATCCACTTCGAGCAGGCGCAGCCCGCCCGCCCACGACTTGACGGTGGCAAGGCCGGCGAAGGCCAGCGATCCCGGACGGCTGAGTGCTGAACTCCGGATCAGCTGCTCGGCGGGCTCTGCAAGATAGTCAGCACGCAGCGTGGAGGTCGCCCCGCGTTCCTTTGCGAGCGGTGCGATCGCGAGATCAATCAGCGACTGCCGGGTACCGGAGGCGCCGCCCGGCCCGATCACGGTCAGCGCTGTGTCGGGAAGCTCCGCGCCGCTGCCGGCGATGACGGTGCTCGCCTCACGCCACGTCACCACCGTTGCCGACTCCGGTCCCATCAGGGCGTAGATCTGCTCCTGCGTGAGGCAAGCGACGGTTGCAGGCACGTCGGGGCCGGCCACGAGGGCCACGGCGTCCCGTGCCACCAGCAGCCGTACGAAGCGGACGCCGGAGGCTGCGCAGTTGGCCAGCTCCCGCTCATTCAGCGGACGCGAGCTGCCGGTCAACGGCACGAGGCCATCGCAGAAGAGCACCGCACCGTCGGAGGAGCCCGTCATGCGCACGTCGAGCTCGACCGTGGGAGCGTCGGCGGCAAACTGCGCGCTAACCGCAGAGACCATCGGCAGCAGGGTCGTGGAACCGGCGATCCGCACACGCCCATCGAGCGGCGCCGAGCCACCGCAGCCGGCGGCGACAGCAAGCAGCCCCACGACGAGCAGGGCCGCGGCACAGCGGAGTTGACGGTGACGACGGGATTGCACCTGTGCATGCTCGCAGAAGTCGCAGGGCCCATCGACGTTTGGGGTGCTCCACCTGACTCGCGCAAGCAGATACGGACCCCTGGCGGCGCCGTCCTATACTGCCGCCATGCCCGCCATCGGAGATCCTGCACCCACCTTCACGCTCGTCGACGACGAGGGCGCCGCAGTCTCTCTGGCGGACCTCGCCGGGCGCCGCGTCGTCCTCTACTTCTATCCCAAGGACGACACGCCGGGCTGCACGACGCAGGCCTGCGCGCTGCGCGATGGCTGGGCTGAGGTGGAGGCGCTCGACGTCGTACTGTTCGGCATCTCGCCCGATTCGCCGGCCAGCCACGCGAAGTTTCGCGCCAAGTTCAACCTCCCCTACCCCCTGCTTGCGGATGAGGGCCATGCCGTCGCCGAGGCCTACGGCGTCTGGGTTGAGAAGTCGATGTACGGGAAGAAGTACATGGGCGTCGAGCGGTCGACCTTCGTGATCGGCCCGGACGGCCGGCTCGAGCACGTGCTGCACAAGGTCAAGCCGGGCGAGCATCTCGACCTGATCGTCAAGACCCTCGCGGCCTGAGGTGACGATCGCCCCGCCGACCGACGGGCCGCTGGCGGGCGTCCGCGTGCTCGATCTCTCGCGCGTGCTCGCCGGTCCCTACTGCTCGATGATCCTCGCCGACATGGGCGCCGACATCGTCAAGGTCGAGAACCCGCAGGGCGGTGACATCACGCGCGCCTGGGGTCCACCGTGGGCCGGTGACGAGGCGACCTATTACATGAGTGCCAACCGCGGCAAGCGCTCGATCGCGATCGACCTGCGCGACCCGGCTGGCGTCGAGGTGGCCCGCAGGATCGCGGCGACCTGCGACGTGGTGATCGAGAACTTCATCCCCGGGGGCGCCGAGCGCATGGGCCTCGGCTGGGAGACGCTGCGAGCCGACAATCCCGCCCTCGTCTACTGCTCGATCAGCGGATATCCCCACGACAGC
>CAJCBN010000254.1 GCA_903960645.1 uncultured Actinomycetes bacterium
CTCGACTACCGCACCGCCCATCACGTGATCGGCCGCGTCGTGCGCGACCAGGTCGAGCACGGGGGAGAGATCGACGCCGCGCGCATCGCCGCCGCGGCCAACGAGGTCGCCGGCGCCGAGATCGTGGTCGACGAGGCCGAGCTCGCGGCGGCGCTTGACCCGGCTGCCTGTGCCGCGCTGCGTCCACAGACCGGCTCGTCCGACGCCGATCAGGTACGCGCGATGTGCGACGACGTCGCCGCGCGCAGCGCTGAGGTGCGTCGCTGGGCCGAAGGCGTCGTCGCCGACGATGCGAAGGCGGCCGCCGCGCTGCGCGCCAAGGCGCGGGAGCTGGCCGGGGCATGACGGGTACGTCGACTACGGTGGCGGCATGAGCAATCCGCTGGTCGGCGTCATCATGGGCTCGAAGTCCGACTGGGAGACCATGCGCCACGCCTGCGAGACGCTGGAGGCGCTCGGCGTGCCGTACGAGACCGAGGTCGTCTCCGCGCACCGCACGCCCGACAAGCTGTTCGCCTACGCCGAGTCCGCTGAGGAGCGTGGGCTCGAGGTGATCATCGGCGGTGCCGGCGGCGCTGCCCACCTGCCCGGCATGTGCGCGGCCAAGACGCCGCTGCCGGTGCTCGGCGTGCCCGTTGAGTCGAAGGCGCTCAAGGGCCTCGACTCGCTGCTCTCGATCGCGCAGATGCCCGCGGGGATCCCGGTCGGCACGCTCGCCATCGGTCGGGCCGGTGCCGTCAACGCCGGTCTCCTGGCCGCCTCGATCGTCGGTCGTGGACGGCCCGAGATCATGGACGCCGTGCGCGCCTACCGCGCCAAGCAGACCGCTGCCGTCCTCGCCGGCCCCGATCCGCGCGAGGCCTGATGCGCCTCGCGATCCTCGGCGGCGGCCAACTGGCCTGGATGCTCGCGCTCGCCGCTGAGCCACTCGGCGTCTCCGTCGCCGTGCTCGAGCCGTCGCCGGATGCCGCCGCCGGGCGCATTGCCGACCACGTCATCGCCGCCTACGACGATCCCGCCGGCCTCGACGAGGTCAGCGCCGGCGCCGACGTGGTGACGTACGAGTTCGAGAACGTCCCGACTGCGGCTGTGACGCGGCTGGCGGAGCGGGGCATTCCGGTGCTGCCGTTTCCGGGCTCGCTGACCGTCACGCAGGATCGCATGCGCGAGAAGGAACTGATGGCCGCGCTCGGCATCCGCGTCGCGCCGCACGCTGCGATCGACTCGCCCGCCGACGCCGCGGCGGCCTTGGCGGCGGTCGGGGTTCCGGGCATCCTCAAGACGCGCCGACTCGGCTACGACGGCAAGGGTCAGGTGCGCGTCGCCACGGCGGATGCGCTGCCGGCCGCGATCGCCGAGCTCGGCGGCACGGACCTGATCTACGAGGGGCTGGTGTCGTTCACGCGCGAGCTCAGCGTGGTCGTCGCCCGTGGCACCGACGGCAGCACCGCCGTCTACCCGCCGGTCGAGAACGAGCATCGCGACGGCATCCTGTCGTTGACGCTGGCGCCTGCGCCCAACCTGTCACCGGCCCTGATCGAGCAGGCGCAGAGCGCCGCGCTCAAGGTCGCCGAGTCGCTCGACCACATTGGCGTCCTCTGCGTCGAGTTGTTCGACACGCCCGCTGGCATCGTCGCCAACGAGATCGCCCCGCGCGTCCACAACTCTGGCCACTGGTCGATCGAGGGCGCGGTTACGAGCCAGTTCGAGAATCACGTGCGTGCGGTGCTCGGCCTGCCGCTCGGCGATCCGAGCGTCCGCGGCGTTGCGGCGATGGTCAACATCGTGGGCACCGAGCCCGAGCTCGCCGCGCTGCTCGCTCTGCCCGGCGTCTCCGTTCACACCTACGGCAAGGCCCCGCGCCGGGGCCGCAAGCTCGGCCACGCAACGATCGTGGCCGACTCGGCCGAGGCGCTCGCCGCGCCGCTCGCGCAGGTCCGCGCGCTGGCCGACGCCGCCTGGGACGCCTAGCCCGGAAACGAGAACGGGCCCGCCGCCCCGAAGGGCGACGGGCCCGACTTCGAGCGGCCTAGATCAGGCCGAGCTCCTTGACGGCGTCGTGCTCCTCGCGGAGCTCGGCGACCGAGGCGTCGATGCGCGGCTTGCTGAAGGCGTCGAGCTCGAGGCCCTCGACGACGCTCCACGTGCCGTTCTTCGCGATGCACGGCAGGCCGCAGATGATGCCCTTGTCGATGCCGTACTGGCCGTCGACGGCGACGCCCATCGAGACCCAGTCGCCCTCCGGCGTGCCGAGCACCCAGTCATGGATGTGATCGATGGCGGCGTTGGCGGCCGACGCAGCGGACGAGGCGCCGCGCGCTTCGATGATCGCCGCGCCGCGCTTCTGCACGGTCGGGATGAAGGTATCGGCGACCCAGGCCTCGTCGGCGATGGTGTCCCAGGCACTCTTGCCGGCGACCTTCGCGTGGACGACGTCCGGGTACTGGGTGGCCGAGTGGTTGCCCCAGATGGTCATGTTCTTCACGTCGGAGACGCTGGCGCCCGTCTTCTGGGCGACCTGCGTCAGCGCGCGGTTGTGGTCGAGGCGCATCATCGCGGTGAAGCGCTCGCGCGGCACGTCCGGCGCGGAGTTCATGGCGATCATCGCGTTCGTGTTGGCCGGGTTGCCGACGACGAGGATCTTCACATCGTCAGCGGCGTTGTCGTTGATCGCCTTGCCCTGCACCGTGAAGATGGCGCCGTTGGCCTCGAGCAGATCGCCGCGCTCCATGCCCTTCGTGCGCGGGCGGGCGCCGACGAGCAGGCCGACGTTGGCGCCGTCGAACGCCTCGTTCGGGTCGTCGGTGCAGACGATGTTCGAGAGCAGCGGGAAGGCGCAGTCGTCGAGCTCCATCGCCACACCGTCGAGCGCGCCGCGGGCCTGCGGGACCTCGAGCAGGCGCAGCTCGACCTTCGTGTCGGGACCGAGCATCTGGCCGCTCGCGATGCGGTAGACGAGTGCGTAGCCGATCTGGCCTGCGGCGCCGGTGACGACGACCTTGACGGGGCTGGACATAGGTTCCTCCGGGGGAGACTTCAGTGGGGTAATCGTGCCAACACCATGGGTATTCGGCGGCATCGGGCGGAACAGCCGACGATCGGTTGGTCGCGCGTGCTTCCTGCCGCTATGCGTGATATCCTCTCCTCACAAGGAGTAGATTTGACGACGGCGCTGCTCACACGCAAGGAGGTCGAGGTGATCGCGGGCATTCCTCCGAGCGTGCTCAATAAGGCCATCGAGCAGAAGGTCGTTCCGGTGCGCGACGCGCAGATCGATCCATACGACCTCGCGGC
>CAJCBN010000255.1 GCA_903960645.1 uncultured Actinomycetes bacterium
CTCGGCGACCGAGACGTCGCCCTGCACGTCGCGCGCACCCGCCGCCTGCGTGCGGGCGAGCCGCTGTCGGCGATCACCGCCGATGTAGCGCGGCGCTGGGGCTGTGCCACGCGCCTCCTGCCTGCCACCGACGATCGCCTGCGGACGTGGATCGCCACCGACGACGGCGAGCTGCCCTTCCAGGAGTGGCTCGTCCGACGCCGTGCCGCCGACCCCGTCGCGGGCGTGCGCTTCGAGGGCATCGAGGGGGCGACGCCAGCGCCCGACGTGCTCGCGGCAATCACCGCGGCCGACCGCATCGTGCTGGCACCCTCAAACCCGTTCGTCTCGCTCGACCCGATCCTCGGTGTCGACGGGATCCGTGCGGCGATCGCGGACCGCCGCGACGACGTGGTCGCCGTCTCGCCGGTGATCGGCGGCAAGGCCGTGAAGGGGCCGCTCGTCGAGATGCTGGCCTCGATGGGGCATCGCCCCGACGCGATCGGCGTGGCGCGCTACCTCCAGCCGCTGGCCGGCGCGTACGTGCTCGATCCTGAGGACGCCGGGCTGGCGGACGACCTCGACGCGCTCGCGATGCGCGCGATCGTCGTGCCCACGCTGCTGAAGGAGCCGGCGGTGCGCGCGGGCGTCGCCGCCGCGGTGCTCGCATGATCCGCGTCATCCCCATCCCGCTTGCGGTGCGCATCCGCCCAGGTGACGATCTCGCTGCGCTTTTGCTTGGCGCGATCGCCGACGCCGGGGAGGCGCTCGGAGACGGTGACGCGCTCGTCGTGGCGCAGAAGCCGGTTTCGAAGGCCGAGGGGCGGATCGTTGACCTCGCGGAGATCGAGCCCTCGCCCGCGGCGCTGGAGCGGGCCGCCGACGGCGGTGACCCGCGTGTCGTCGAGGTGATCCTGCGCGAGTCGGCCGAGGTCGTGCGCAGTCGCGGCTCGTTCATCATCGGCCGCACCGCCCAGGGCCACGTGCTCGGCTCGGCGGGCGTGGACCGCTCGAACCAGGACGCGCCGGACCACGTGACGCTCCTCCCGGTCGACCCTGATGCGTCGGCGCGCGGCCTGCGCGAAGCGCTGCACGCGGCGACGGGGGCGGACGTCGCGGTCGTCATCAGCGACTCGATCGGGCGGCCGTTCCGCCGCGGCACCGTCGGTGTTGCGATCGGCGCGGCGGGCTTCGCAACGGTCGTCGAACACGCCGGCCGCCCGGACGACGTCGGGCGCGAGTTCCACTCGACGCAGGTGCATATGGCCGATCAGCTCGCGAGCGCCGCCGAGCTGGTGCTCGGCCCGAGCGGCGGCGTCCCCGCGGCGATCGTCCGCGGCGTCGTGCTTGAGGCGGGCGACGAGGGCGCGACCGGTGGTCTGATCGATCGCGATCGCGACCTCTTCGCATGACACGCGCGATCCGCATCGGCTACGAGGCCAGCCCGCAGGACGGCTCGTTCGAGCGCATGCGAGCGTCGTGGATCGAGGCCGAGGCGCTGGGCGCCGACGGGGTTTACAACGACGACCACTTCTTTCCGGTCGACAGCGATCCCGACGGCGCGCACTTCGAGTGCTGGACGACGCTGGCGGCACTCGCCGAGGCGACCAGCCGGGTCGAGATCGGCGCCATGGTCACGTGCGTGTCGTACCGCAATCCGAACCTGCTGGCCGACATGGCGCGCACGGTCGACCACATCTCCGGGGGCCGGCTGGTGCTGGGGCTCGGCTCGGGCTGGTTCGAGAAGGACTACACCGAGTTCGGCTACGAGTTCGGCACGCCGATCACCCGCCTGCACGCCTTCCGCGATGCGATTCCCGTGATCAAGGAGCGGATGGCGGTCGGTAATCCGCCGCCGGTGCGCGGCACGATCCCGATCATGATCGGCGGTGGCGGCGAGAAGGTCATGCTCAAGCTCGTCGCCCAGCACGCCGACATCTGGCACGGCTTTGGCACACCCGATGAGATCCGCCACAAGTGCGGTGTGCTCGATGCGCACTGCGCCGCGCTCGGCCGTGACCCGGCCGAGATCGAGCGCAGCGTGCTGTTCGAAGCCCATGATCTGGCCACGGCCGACGATGCCCTCTTCGACGCCTACGTCGAGGCCGGTGCCACGTACCTCTTCTACTCCGGCACGGGCCCCGACTACGACCTCGCTGGCCTGCGCCAGCTGCTCGACTGGCGCGCCCGTCGCACGGAGGCGAGCCGCTAGGCTCCGCAACATGCCGATCTCCGATGACGCCCGCGCGCTGCTCGAGCAGCCGATCTTCGCCAGCCTCGCCACGATCGGACCCGATGGGCATCCACAGGTCACCGTCGTCTGGCTCGACGTGGACGGCGACAAGGTCGTCTTCAACACCGCGGCCGGTCGGGCGAAGCACCGCAACATGGAGGCCGACCCGCGCGTGACGGTTCTCCTGCTCGATCCCGCGAACGGCTACCGCTACGCCGAGCTGCGCGGCACCGTGACGATGACCGAGGAGGGTGGCGACCAGGGCATCGACGACCTCTCGCAGAAGTACCTCGGCAAGCCGTACCCGTTCCGCCGCGACGGCGAGACGCGGGTGCAGATCGAGATGGACATCACTACCGAGCACTGGATGGGTTGAGACATGGCACGCGCGATTCGCATCGGATACCAGGCACGACCCCAGCACGGCAGCTATGACGCCATGCGGGCATCGTGGATCGAGGCCGAGGCGCTCGGCGTCGACGCGATCTACAACTGGGACCACTTCTACCCGCTCTATGACGATCCGGATGGCCTGCACTTCGAGTGCTGGACGCTGATCGCTGCGCTGGCCGAGGCGACGAGCCGCGTCGAGGTCGGCGCACTCGTGACGTGCATGTCGTACCGCAACCCGAACCTGCTGGCCGACATGGCCCGCACGGTCGACCACATCTCGAACGGGCGCCTGACGCTTGGCATCGGGTCCGGCTGGTTCGAGAAGGACTACACCGAGTTCGGCTACGAGTTCGGCACGCCGATCACCCGACTGCACGCCTTCCGCGACGCCATCCCGGTGATCAAGGACCGGATGGCGGTCGGCAATCCGCCGCCGGTGCGCGGCAAGATCCCGATCATGATCGGCGGTGGCGGCGAGAAGGTCATGCTCAAGCTGGTCGCCCAGCACGCCGACATCTGGCACGGCTTCGGCTCGCCCGACGAGATCCGCCACAAGTGCGAGGTCCTCGACGCGCACTGCGCCACGGTGGGTCGCGACCCGGCCGAGATCGAGCGCAGCATCATGCTCAACGCCGAGGAGATCCCGGCCGACGCCGGCGAGCTCAACGAGAAGCTCGAGCAGTTCATCGATGCCGGCGCCACGTTCTTCATCTACGGCACCTCTGGCCCTGAGTGGCCGCTCGACGGTCTCAAGGCGCTGCTCGACTGGCGGTCCGGCCGCACGTCCTGATCGGCATACAGCTTTGCTTTGGTGCCTGGCACCAAAGCAAAGTTGATTGCGGCACCGCTGCTCGGCTTGGAGCTGTCGCACACTGCGGATACCGTTTCCCCATCCACCTGAGGAGGGGACGATGCGGACAGCGGTGATCACCGGCGGGGCTGGCGGAATCGGCGCGGCGACAGCAGAGCGGCTGGCCGCGAAGGGGTTTGCCGTACTCGTTGTCGATCGCGACCTCGCGGCGGCTGAGGCCGTCGCGCAGCGGCTCGGCCACCCGGCGTCGGCCTGTGCCGCTGACGTATCGAGTGAGGATGACGTGA
>CAJCBN010000256.1 GCA_903960645.1 uncultured Actinomycetes bacterium
CGGAACGAGACTCAGCCCAGCCGCCCCGCCACGACCCGATCCACCCCCGCCAGATCGCGGTGGAACGCGACCTCGCCGAAGCCGGCCGCCTCGAGCAACTCCCGCACCGCCGCGGCCTGCTCATCCGAGTTCTCCAGCACGATCATCCCGCCCGGGTTGAGCAGCGCCGGCGCGTCCGCCACCAGCCGGCGGATCAGCTCGAGCCCATCGGGACCGGCATAGAGCGCGAGGTGCGGCTCGTGCCGCACGACGCCTGCCTCGGTGCGCGGATCGCCCTCGGGGATGTACGGCAGGTTGGCCGCAATCACGTCGAAGGTCCGCCCCACGACGGCAGCAGCCAGATCCGACTCGAGGAACTCGATCGCGACGCCGATCCGGTCCGCATTCTCGCGCGCCAGCGACAGCGCAGCGGTCGAGCAATCAACGGCGGTGACGGTCACGTCGGGGCGCTCGTGGTTGACGGCGATGGCGATGGCACCCGAGCCCGTGCCGACGTCGAGCAGCGTGCCGCCCTTCGGCAGATTGGCGAGCACCACCTCGACCAGCGTCTCCGTCTCGGAGCGCGGCATCAACGCCCGCGCATCCGTCTTGAGGACGAGCCGGTGGAAGCCGACCTCACCGAGGATGTAGGCCACGGGCTCGAGGTCGGCGCGGCGCCGCAGGAGCGGCCGGATCGCGTCGAGCTCGGCGGGTGTGACGGGCCGGTCGTGGTGCAGGTAGAGCGCGAGGCGGTCGAGCCCGAGCACGCTGCCGATCAGCTTCTCCGCGTCGAGCCGGGCCGTGTCGATTCCCTTGGCGGCCAGGTAGGCGGACGACAGCGCGACGACGTCCTTGACGTTCTTCATCCCCCCGGGCATGGCCTCAGCCATCGGCGGAGGCGGCCTCGAGCAGCTGGCGGTTCCAGTCGGCCTGGAGCGCGGCGGTGAACGGCTCGAGCGCGCCGATCAGCACCTGATCCATGTCGTGCGAGGTGAACTTGATGCGATGGTCCGTCACGCGGCTCTGCGGGTAGTTGTAGGTGCGGATCTTCTCCGAGCGCGCGCCGGTGCCGATCTGGGCGGTGCGCGTGGCGGCCCGCTCGGCGTTGAGGCGCTCCCGCTCGGCCTCGTAGATGCGGGCGCGCAGGATCTTCATCGCGCGCTCACGGTTCTGCAGCTGCGACCGCTCGTCCTGGCAGGCGACCACGACCCCGGTCGGGAGGTGGGTGATGCGGACGGCCGAGTCGGTCGTGTTGACGGACTGGCCGCCGGGGCCGGTGGCGCGGAAGACGTCGATCTTGAGGTCCTTCTGGTCGATCGTGACCTCGACCTCCTCGGCCTCGGGCAGCACCGCGACGGTGGCCGTCGAGGTGTGGATGCGCCCCTGCGTCTCGGTGGCCGGGACACGCTGGACGCGGTGGACGCCAGACTCCCACTTGAAGGCGGAGTAGGCGCCGTCGCCGGTGATCTCGAACGAGACGTCCTTGAGGCCGCCCGAGTCGGACGAGTCCGACGTGAGCACCTGGTGCTTGAAGCCGAGCCGGTCGGCGTAGCCCGTCAGCATCTTGAAGAGGTCCGCGGCGAACAGCGCCGCCTCCTCCCCGCCCGTGCCGCCGCGGATCTCGATGATCACGTTGCGATCGTCGGCCGCGTCGCGTTCGAGCATCGCGATGCGCAGCTCCTCCTCCAGCCCGGGCAGTGCCTCACGGGCGGACTCGAGCTCCTCCTGAAGGTACGCGCGCACCTCGGGGTCCAACTCGCTCTCCAGCCCCTCCGTCGCATCGGTGACGAGCGCGGTGGCGGCGCGCCAGCGCTTGGCCAGCTCGTGCGCCTCCTGCAGGCGCCGATGGGTGCGACCGACCTCCGCGAGGCGCTTGTGGTCCGACAGGACCGCCGGGTCGGCGAGCTCCTGCTCGGCCTCCTCGAAGGATCGCTCGATCTGGGTGACGAGCCGTTGCATAGCCGCAGGGTACGCGGGAGCGCCGCGTGGCCGCGTCGTCAGGCCATGACGTCGACGGGTGCGTCGGCGCGGCGCTGGCGATTGAACGCCTCGCGCTCGAGCACGGCGTCGAGCGCCGCAACGGCCACCTCGAGGTGCTCCCGGTCCGCCTCACGCGTCGTCAGGCGCTGCAGCAGCAGGCCCGGCCAGAGCACGGCGCGGACCACAGGGTTGTGCCCGTAACGGCCCGCCAGGCGGATCACCTCGTAGGCGATGCCGGCGATCACGGGCACGAGCACGATGCGCGACACGATCAACAGCCAGAGGTCGGGACGACCGACGAAGGCGAAGACGACGATCGCGATGACCATCACCCAGAGCAGGAAGGCGGTGCCGCAGCGCAGGTGGATGCGCGAGTGGCGCGCCGCCGCCTCGGCCGTGCGCGGCTCGCCGGCCTCGAGCGCGTTGATCGCCATGTGCTCGGCGGCGTGGTACGCGAAGACGCGGCGCAGATCGGGCAGCAGCGTCAGGAAGAGCAGATAGCCAATAAACAGGCTGACCCGGATCAGGCCCTCGACGACGACGAAGAGGACGGTGTCGTCGATCGGCAGGAAGTTCGCCACGACGCTGGGGACGACCTTGAAGAAGATGATGCTGAAGGCGACGGCGGCGATCAGCGCGATCGCGATCTCCTTGCGGCTGAGCTCGGGCTCGCCGTCCGCCTCGCCCTCACCGTCGCCCTCGTGATCGCTGCTCGAGAGGCGCGCGGCCAACGACAGCGCCTTCATCCCGATCGCGAGCGACTCGCCTAGTGCGACGACGCCGCGGATCACGGGCCAGCGCAGCACCTGCGAGCGCAGGGCGACGGAGCGCGCATCCTCGACGACGGTCGTGATGCGACCGTCGGGACGGCGGACGGCAACGGCCCACGCCGACGGCGTGCGCATCATCACTCCCTCGACGACGGCCTGTCCTCCGACGGAGTGGCTCATCGCCAGCCCCCTACCGCGCTAGGACGAGGCCCGGGCGCGGCGCTTGTTGAAGCGCTCCACGCGGCCGCCGATGTCGATCAGCTTCTGCGTGCCCGTGTAGAACGGATGGCAGTTCGAGCAGAGCTCGACGCTGTAGTCGCCCTTCGTCGAACGGGTCTCGAACGTGTTCCCGCAGGAGCACGTGATCGTCACAACGGGGTAATCGGGATGCGTATCTGCCTTCATCGCGCGGAAACGTAGCACGGTCTTCCGGCCGGGCATGCCGCTTCCCCCCTGCATCGTCGGGGGCCGCCCCTTGACTTCTCTGACGCCTAGTGGTTTGCTCACCACACCATTCGAGAGGGAGGGTCCATGGCTTCGCATCCATCCGGTGAGCGCTTCACCGTCGAACTAGAGAAAGGCACCAACTGGTGGGGTGCCTTCGTGATCGGCCTAGCCGGCACGATCCTTGTGATCGGCCTCGCCGGCTACGCGCTGCTGGCACTCGGCGGCGTCGCCATCACCCTGTTCATCGTGCTCACGCTCGTCGGCGTGTTCCTCTGCTTCTGCCTGGCGGAGCTCGCCTCCGCGTTCCCGGATCGGGCGGGCGGACTGCCGAGTTACGCGTTCGAGACGTTCAAGCCGTGGGGGGATGCGGCCTCCGAGCACATCGGCGGCCTCAGCTCGTGGGCCTACTGGCTCGGCTGGTTCACCGTGGCGCCGATCAACGCCTATCTGGCGGCGCTGTACATCACCGATCTCTTCGGCATTCCCCTCGGCGGGACGTACGGGCCGATCTCCGACAAGTTCGGGTCGGCCTGGTCGGTTGGCGTGATCATCACGGCGGCAGTGATCCTGCTCGTCGTGTTCATCCCCGGCTGGCTCGGCATCCGCCTCGGCGCAACCTTCGCGACCGTCCTCGGCATCGGATCGATCGTCCCGCTGGTGCTGATCATCATCCTGCCGTTCTTCAATCCCTCCACGATTGACTTCGGGCGCGTGCAGCTGACGACGCTGCCCGAGGGCGTGACCGGGTCCTGGCAGCTGATCGTCGGCTGGGCGTTCATCTTCGTCTGGACCGTCTGGGCGATGGAGGCGGCCGCGTGTTATATCGGCGAGTGCCGCAATCCGGCCCGCGACGCCAAGATCGCGATGACGGCTGAGGGCCTGTTCGGCCTGTTCGTGTACGTCACCCTCCCGCTGATGCTGCTCGCCGTGCTCGGTACGGCAGGCTTCGCCGAGCTCGGCTCCGGCGACGCCAACGTCGTCTTCCTGGGCTACGTCGACAAGATCTTCGGCGCCAACGAGTTCTGGCGCTGGTTCCTCGGGCTCGCGCTGATCGCCGCGCTGCTTCTGTCCGTCCTCAACGCGCTGATCGGCGCGTCGCGCGGCCTCTGGCAGTGCTCGGTCGACGGCGTCCTGCCCAAGGCCTTTGCCAAGACGAACAAGCACGGCTCGCCCAGCACCGCGATCATCCTGTCGCTGGTGGCCTCGCTGCTCGTCCTCACGGTCGGCTCGCCGCTCCAGATCTACGTGTTCAGCAACATGGGCTACCTGTTCGCCCTGTCCGTCGCGATGGTCGGCTTCGGCGTGTTCCGCATGAAGCGAAACGACTTCCCCCGTCCGGTCAAGATGCCGGCGATCATGGGGCCGGTCGCGATCATCCTGGGCATCGGCGGTCTGCTCTTGTGGGCGATTGGCGGCTACTTCGCTGCGGACTACGCCGTCGGTGACGGCTACCGCTGGCTGTTCTGGGTCGGCCTGATCCTGCTCGCCCTCTACGTGCCGCTTCACCTGTGGCGCCGCCTCGAGGACAAGCGCCATCACCAGAAGACCCCGCACCACGTCGACCATCCCCATTGAGGACCTGACCTGACATGCCGCTGATCCCACGTCGCCGCAAGCGGGCCTGGGACGAGCAGCCGACCGGAACCTGCGAGGTGCTCCTCGCCGGTGACGGTCGGCGGAGGTTCTCGGAGCGGGCGATCGCAGAGGCGATCGCCC
>CAJCBN010000257.1 GCA_903960645.1 uncultured Actinomycetes bacterium
CGCGCCGCTCACCTATGACATCGCGTCGGGCACGGACAACGGGGCCACGGTCTCGATGGTCGGTACCTACGGCACGCTGGCGCTGCGCAAGTCGAACGGCGCGTACACCTACACGCCGAACAACGCCGCGGTCAACGCGCTCGCCGCTAACGCGACCGACGCATTCACCGTGCGCGTCAGCGACGGCAACCTCGCCGCCAACCGCACGCTGACTGTCGCGATTTCGGCGACGCGCGAGACGCCCGTCGTCACGTGGACAGACCCCGCCACGATCGCGTACGGCACCGCGCTGTCCGGCACACAGCTGAACGCCACGGCGGCGGGTTTCGCCGGCTCCGTGGCGGGCACGGTCACGTACGCCGAGGGCGCCACGCCGCGCGCCGCCGGCGACGTGCTCGCCGTCGGTACCCACACGCTCGTCGCGACCTTCACCCCGACCGATACGGCGACGTACACGACGGGAACCGACACCGCGAACGTCGTCGTCGTGCGCGCCGACCAGACGATCATCGCGCAGGCCGCATCCGCCTCGCTGACGTACGGCGGCACGGGCACGACGCTGTCGGCTACGTACACCGGGCCGCATGGCGCTGGTCTCGTCACGTACGCCGTCGTCTCGGGCCCGTGCTCGATCGCGGGTGCCAACCTCACGGTGACGGGCGCCGGCACCTGCCAGGTGACGGCCTCGATCGCACAGGACGGCAGCTACAACGCGGCCACGTCGGCGCCGATCGCGATCACGGTCGCGAAGGCGACGCTCACCGTCACGGCGCAGAACGCCCAGAAGCGCGTGACGACACCCGATCCGTCGCTCTCCTACCTCGTGACGGGCTACGTCGGCAGTGACGGCCTGTCGTCGATCGACGTGTCCGGCCTGAGCGCCCTCCGCGCCGTGGGGGAGACGGTCGGCACCTTTGCGATCGGCTTCTCCGGCACCGCGACGGCAGCTAACTACGACTTTGCCTACGTCGGCGGCATCTTCACGATCATCGACAAGGACGTGCCGGCGATCACCTGGAGCACGCCCGCCACCATCACCTACGGCACGGCGCTCAGCGCCACTCAACTGAATGCCGTCGCCTCGTTCGGCGGTAATCCGGTGCCCGGAACGTTTGCCTACGCGATTGGCAACACCCCGATCGCCAACGGCACGGTGCTCACGGCCGGTAGCCGTGTCGTGACGGCGACGTTCACGCCGACTGATACCGCGACGTACGCCAGTGGCATCACGGCGCAGGTGCCGCTCACCGTCGATCGCAAGCCGCTGACCGTGACCGGTGTGACGGCCGTCAACAAGGCCTTCGACGGCACTGCCGTCGCCACCCTCGACGTTGCTGCCGCCACGCTGGTCGGCATCGTGGGCAGCGACGCGGTCACGCTGGACACGAGCGCAGCCGTCGGGGCCTTCGCCTCGCCGGACGTCGGAGCCAACCGCGCTGTCGTGATCAGCGGTCTGGCATTGGCCGGTGTGGATCGTGGCCAATACACCGTCGTGCAGCCCGCCGCGAGTGCCACGGTGACCGCCACCGTGCCGGGCCTGCCGTCGTCGGTGTCGGCGACGGCTGGCGACGCCCGCGCCACGGTCGAGTGGTCCGCACCGGTCTTCACCGGGGGCACGCCGATCACCGGCTACACCGTCACGGCCTCGCCCGGTGGACGCACGTGCACGTGGACGAGCGGCCCGCTGGTCTGCGCGATCGCCGATCTGACGAACGGCACCGCCTACACGTTCACCGTGCGGGCCGTCAACGCCGTCGGCACCGGTGGGGCGTCGAGCGCCTCGCCGGCGGTCACACCGGCTGCCCCGCCGGTTCCGGTGGCTCCGGCGCCGCCGGCTGCGCTTGACGACACCGCCACGGTCTCCCCCGACGGCTCGGCCGTGGTCCAGGTCGGCTGCGCGGCGACGGCACGGGCCTGTTCGGCCACGGTGACGATGTACATCGGCTCGGCGCAGATCGCCACTCGGCAGGAGCAGATCGCCGCCGGCCAGACGCAGAACGTCGCACTCGCACTGCCACTCAAGCTCCAGCGCAAGCTGGCCGCCGATGGCGTGCTGAGCGTCATGGTCGTCACGACCATCGACATCGACGGCTCGCAGGTGCGCGTCCAGTCGACTATCCAGCTGACGGCCCCGCCGGCGCAGGCGGTGCGATCAGCGTCGCTCAAGGCCAACGCCGATGGCTCGGCCGTCGTCACCGGCCAGTGCACGGGCTCGGCAGTCACCCGCTGTGATGGCACGATCACGCTCTATGGCGATCCATCGGTGTTGGA
>CAJCBN010000258.1 GCA_903960645.1 uncultured Actinomycetes bacterium
GTCCCGTGCTACAACCCGCGCATGCGACAAAGGGGTCAGACCCTTTCGTCGCATGGACCGACATGCCCGTCGAATTCCAGCGCCCGACCGGCGGTCGATGCGACGAAAGGGTCTGACCCCTTTGTCGCATCCGACGTGGATCCACCGCAGCCTGTCAGCGCGCGTGAACGTCGCGCAGCGCAGGCCCGTCGCCTCTCGCACACGGCCACGGCGCACGCCGGCGCGAAGGTTCAAGCGCACCCCTCCGGAGGTTCCCCATGGCCAGTCCCACCGTCGGCGACATCGCCCCCGACTTCACCCTTGATGGCACGAACGGCGCGTTTCGTCTCGCCGACCACCGCGGCCAGACCGTCGTGCTCGTCTTCTATCCCGGTGACGATACGAAGGTCTGCACGAAGCAGCTGTGTGAGTACACGGATCGCTGGGACGACCTCAGCGGGCTCGACGCGACGATCGTCGGTATCTCCGGCAAGGACCTCGCCTCGAAGGAGAAGTTCGCCGAGAAGCGCGCGCTGAAGGTGCCGCTCTTGGCCGACCCCGACCGCGCCGTGGCAGCGCTCTACGGTGCCAAGCAGGCCGTGCTCGGCACCAAGCGCAGCACGTTCGTGATCGACGGCGAGGGCGTGATCCGCTTCCGCCACGACGCGACGCTCGGTCTGACGTACCTGTCGGCCGACGAGCTGCGCGCCGCTATCGCGAAGGCGTGAGCCGCGGCGTCACAGCGCGGCACGCGGTTGTGATGTCCCTCCGGGCGACGGACTAGTGTTGGAGGCCCGGATGCCGACCGTCCCCCGCACCGCCGATCGACCACTCGCCTGCATCGTCATGGCCGGGGGCAAGGGCACCCGCATGCGCTCCGAGCTGCCGAAGGTGCTGCACCCGATCTGGGGTCGGCCACTGCTCGGCTGGGTGCTCAGCGCGGTCCGCGAGGCCGGCGCCGAGCGCGTTGTCGTGGTCGTGCCGCCGGACGCCGCCGAGGCGGTGGCCGCCGTCGTGGGCGACGCCGAGACCGTCGTCCAGCCAGACCAGCTGGGCACGGGCGACGCCGTCCGCTGCGCGCTGCCGGCGCTCGCGGGCTTCAGCGGCGACGTCTTGATCGTCTCCGGCGACACGCCGCTCCTGACCGCCGAGCTGCTCGGCGATCTCGTCGCCGCCCACGCCGCCGACGGCGCCGCCGCTACAGCCGCCACCTTCCGCATCGACCAGCCCGGCAGCTACGGGCGTGTGCTGCGCGATGCCACCGGCATCCGCATCGTCGAGGCGAAAGACGCCACACCCTCGGAACTCGCGATCGACGAGTGCAACGCCGGGCTCTACGTCGTCGAGGCCGACGCACTGCGCCCCGCGATCGCCAGCCTCACGAACGACAACGCCCAGGGCGAGTACTACCTGCCCGACGTCATCCCGGCGATCAGCGCCGCCGGTGGGCTCGCCGCGGCCTCGCTCGTCGAGGACGCCTCGCTGCTGCTCGGTGTCAACACCCGTGTCGAGCTGGCCGAGGCGGCGCAGATCATCCGCGACCGCATCGTCACCGCGCACCTGCTCGCGGGTGCGGGCATCGTCGATCCGGCCACGACCTACATCGACGCCGACGTCGAACTCGAGGCCGACTGCGTCGTCCACCCCTTCACGATCCTGCGCGGCCGCACCCGCCTCGCCGCCGGTGCTGAGGCCGGACCGCACAGCGTGCTGACCGACGCGGTGCTCGAGAGCGATGCCCAGGCCGGGCCGTTTGCGCACCTCCGCGCCGGCACCCACCTGCACGCCGGCTCGCGCGTCGGTGCGTTCGCCGAGACCAAGAACACCGAGCTCGGTGCGCGCAGCAAGATCCCCCATCTCTCGTACATCGGCGACGCCACGGTCGGCGAGGACACGAACATCGGTGCCGGCAACATCACCGCCAACTACGACGGCGCGAGCAAGCACCACACGACGATCGGTGACCGCGTCCGCACGGGCTCCGACTGCGTGTTCGTCGCCCCGGTCGCGATCGGCGACGACGCTACGACCGGTGCGGGGTCCATCATCACGGAGGACGTGCCGGCCGAGGCACTGGGCATCGCCCGGGCGCGGCAGGTCAACAAAGAGCACTACGCCAAGAGGAAGCGCGATGTCTGATTCCCAGCTGTTTGAGGTCCCAGCCGAGCTGGGTGCGGCGCATTCGTCGTTCGAGCATCCCTCCTCGAAGCGCCTGATGGTGTTCTCCGGCCGCTCCAACGTGGACCTCGCGGAGCGCATCTGCGATCGCCTCGGCGTCAACCTCGGCAGCACGATCCTGAAGACGTTCCCCAACGGGGAGATCTATGCGCGCTTCGAGGAGTCGGTGCGCGGCGCCGATGTCTTCCTCGTGCAGAGCTGCGTCAACCCCGTCAATCGCAACCTGATGGAGCTGATGATCATGGCCGATGCGGCCATGCTCGGCTCGGCCAAGCGCGTCACCGCTGTGATCCCGTGGTACCCCTACGCGCGTCAGGACAAGAAGTCCGCGCCGCGCGAGCCGATCACCGCGCGCCTCGTCGCCACGCTGCTGCGGGCCTCGGGCATCGACCGCGTCCTCACCATGGACCTCCATGCGGGCCAGGTGCAGGGCTTCTTCGACGGCCCCGTCGACCACATGACGGCACTGCCGATGTTCGCGCGCCATTTCCGCGACATGGGCCTCTCGGGTGAGGGCACCGTCGTCGTCTCCGCCGATGCGGGCCGCGCCAAGCTGGCCACGCGCTTCGCCGAGATGCTCGACGCCGAGGTCGCGATCATCGCGAAGCTCCGCCCCGAGCACGGCAAGGCGCGCGTCGCCGCGATCATCGGCGAGGTCGAGGGCAAGCGCGCGATCATCTCCGACGACATCATCGATACCGCGGGCACCCTCTGCGCGGGCGCCCAGGCCGTCCACGACGCGGGCGCCACCGAGGTCTACGCCTGCGCTACCCACGCGATCCTGTCCGACCCGGCCCTCGACCGCATCCGCGACTCGGTGCTCCACGAGGTCGTCGTCTGCGACACGGTCCCGATCGATGCCCGCGCACCCGAGAGCCGCATCCGCGTCCTCCCCGTCGACGCGATCCTCGCGCAGACGATCGAAGAGGTCTTCCGCGAGGGCTCGGTGTCGAACATCTTCGGGGGCGAAAACCAGCTCTTCTGAGGGTGGATGTTTTGGGCCCGGGCCCAAGCATGGACTCGCCCGAGAACCGGCTGACGGCAGCCACGCGCGCCGTCGGGCGCAGGTCATGACGGGCCCGGGCCCAAAACATCCACCCGCAGAAGAGCTGGTTCCTCGACGCAGTCGAGGGACCAGCCAACAGCCCCAACACCACCCCCGACCAAGGCCGGAACCACCGGGCCCAAGCATGGACTCGCCCGAGAAGCGGCTGACGGCAGCCACGCGCGCCGTCGGGCGCAGGTCATGACGGGCCCGGGCCCAAAACATCCACCCTCAGAAGAGCTGGTTCCTCGACGCAGTCGAGGGACCAGCCAACAGCCCCAACACCCGCTGTTCCGCCCACGAGCCTGCGAGATGTGTTCGGTGAGAACGCTGCTGTCGGGATGCGACGAAGGGGTCAGACCCTTTCGTCGCATTGACCGCCGTACACACACGAGCTAAC
>CAJCBN010000259.1 GCA_903960645.1 uncultured Actinomycetes bacterium
AGCGCGGTTGGCAGCCCCGCGGACGCGACCACTACGACCACGAATGCGCCCCCGGCGGCGCCCTCCTGATCGGCTCGGTCGACGACGTCGTCGAGAAGCTGCTCGACTACCACGCGGTCGTCGGCAACACGCGCTTCCTGATCAAGATGAGCGCATCGCCGCTCCAACACGAGGCGACGCTGCGCAGCATCGAGCTGCTCGGCAAGGAGGTCGCGCCGCGCGTGCGGGCTGAAGTCGCCAAACGCGAGGCGGCTGCCGTAGCTGGCTAGCCCGTCGGGCCGTGCGCCCGCCAGGAGATCAGATGACGGCCGAGCACCGGCGAGGCGCTGGCCGCGAGCCAGGCGGCCTCGTGCTCGGCGTCGTCGCCCTCGAGTCCGAGCACGTCCTGCATGATCGCGAGCGCAGCCCGCCGACGCGTGCTCAGGACGAGTGCCGCGCTGGTGCCGACCGGCGTCAGCCGCACCTTCTCCTCTTGGACGAGCCCGAGCGTCCGCAGGCGCCGCAGCATCTCGAGCGCGGTGGGCGCGGACACGTTGAGGTGCCGCGCGAGGCTGGCCTGCGACGGTCCACCCTCCCCGGCCTCGCGCTGCATGTCGAGCAGCGCCATCAGATAGCGCGCCTCGCCTGTGGTGACATCGGCGCAGGAGCGCTCGGCGGCAACCTGCTCCGGCTCTGCGAGTTCGGTGATGTCGTCGGCCATAGGTGAAGCCTAGAGCGCCACCAGCACGCGCGCAGCCGATGGCGCCTCGACGCCGTAATCCGATGGCTCCGGAACCTGACTACGTAGTCAGCATGCTACCTTCGCAAGTGTGAATCCCTTCGAGGCCCCCGGCGAGTGGCTGCGCTGCCAGCTGCACTGCCACACCAACCAATCCGACGGCGAGCCGACGCCCGCAGAGCTGGTGGCGCACTACGAGGCCCTCGGCTGCGACGTGCTGGTGATCACCGACCACTGGCTGATCACGCGCGCGGAGTCGCAATCCATGCTTTTGATCCCCGGCAGCGAGCTGTCGGCCGACCTCGACCGCGCGCCCTTCGAGGCCGAGGTGCTGGCCCTCGGTATCGACGAGCTGCCCGAGCCGCGCGCGGCGTTTCCCTCGATCGCCGACTGCGCCGCGTGGATCGTCGAGCAGGGTGGCGTGGCGTACCTCGCGCATCCGCGCTGGAGCAGCCTGACCGCCGACGACTACCTCAGCGCACCTGCGCTGTCCGGCCTCGAGATCTACAACGGCGGCTGCGAGGTCGAGCAGGGCAACGGCCTTTCCGAGGTCCAGTGGGACCACGTCAAGCAGCTCGGCGGCGCGGCCAACGGCATCGCCACGGACGATTCGCATCAGGCGACCAGCGCGAACGGCAGCGACGCCGGGCTCGGCTGGACGGTCGTGCGAGCCGCCGCGCGGACGCGTGAGGCGGTGCTCGATGCGCTGCGCTCCGGCGCGTTCTACTCCACGACCGGCCCCGAGCTGCTCGGCCTCGAGCGCGTCGACGACGGCATCGTCGTGCGCTGCTCGCCCGCCACGTCGGTAGCGCTGCACTCGGGCGCCTGGGACGGCGGGCGCGTCAACGCCGACTCCTCGCTCGCGAGCTACCGCGGCGACATCGTCGAGCGCTCGCCCGACGGGCTGATCACAGCAGCTCGCTTTGCCGCACCCGAGTACTGGGAGTGGGCGCGCATCGGCGTGACCGCGGCCGACGGCGGACGCGCCTGGTCGAACCCCTTTCCGCTACCCGGTGAACGAACCCCTTTCCGCTGAATGGCGGAGCCACTGATGGAGGCATGAAGATGAAGTCGGATGTGATCGTCATCGGCGGAGGGCTCGGCGGACTCGCCTGTGCCCGCGACCTCGCCCGCGCGGGCACGGATGTCATCGTGGTCGAGGCGCGCGCCCGCGTCGGCGGCCGCGTCGAGGGCATGAAGTTCGACGATGGGCGCGTGCTGCAGATGGGCGGCGAGATCGTCGGCACCGTCCACCACGGCTACCGGGAACTCGCCGCCGAGCTCGGCCTCGAGATCGTGCCCAGCTACACGGAGGAGCCAGGCGCGTACGGCTACGACATGCTCGAGGGCGCGCACATCGGCGACGACTGGCTTGCCGGCGAGGACCTCTCGGCCCTCGACCGCCTCGACGAGGAGCTCCTGCGGATCGCGGCCGACGTCGACCCGGCCGACCCGTGGTCCCATCCAGACGCAGCGCGCCTCGACAATCTCTCGGTCGGCGCGCTGCTGCGATCGCTCGAGCCATCTTGGCTCGCGTACCGCCTCTGCGAGGCCGGCGCGCTGTCGTCTGCGCACGGCACGCTGGAGCGCGGCTCGGTGCTTGCCTGGGCCCGAGCGGCGGCAGCCGTTGGCGGCGTGCTGAACACGGACTTCGACCAGTGGGAGAACCTCAAGGTGAAGGGCGGTTCGAGCGTCCTCGTCGATGCGCTCGAGGCCGAGCTCTCCGGCCGCATCCGCTTCAACGCGCCCGTGGCCGCGATCCACGTCGGCGCGCCGTGCACGGTCACCCTCGTCAGCGGCGAGGTCCTGCAGGCCGACGCGGTCGTGTGCGCACTGCCCGTCGGTCCGCTGCGCCGCGTCGCCATCACCGGTCTCTCCACCGCGCGCCTGCAGTCGCTGCACCGTCAGCGTCAGGCGCTGGCCTCCAAGGGCGTCACGGTGCTCGACGAGCCGGTCTGGCGTCGGGTCGGCTGGAACGGCCTCGCCGTATCGGAGCACCAGATTGGCGGGTTCTGGGTCCAGGGCGAGAGCGCGCTGTCGTCCTTGCTCGGGCCAGAGAAGCGCGGCTACATCGATGCTGCCCCGCCCGGCACGTTGACGCAGGGCCTCATCGACTCGCTCGAGCGCCTCTGCGGCGGCCCGGTCGAGCCGCAGGCCGTGCTGTGGCGGCATTGGGGCACCGACCCCTACACGCTCGGCTACGTCACGCTGTGGGAGCCCGGAGACCTGATGGCGGTCGGACCACTGCACGGAACGCACGAGCCGCCGTTCTACGTGGCCGGCTCCGACCATTGGGCGGCAGGCTACATGGAGGGCGCGGTGCGCACGGGCCGCGACGCAGCACGCGCCATCCTCGGCCAGCCGCGCCCCTCGCTCTTCGTCGAATGAACAGAGGGG
>CAJCBN010000260.1 GCA_903960645.1 uncultured Actinomycetes bacterium
AGCGCCGCGTCGCGCCCGGGGTCGACGAGCGCGAGGCCCGCCGGCGTCATCGCCCCTTGAAGTCGGGCGTCCGCTTCTCGGTGAAGGCGCGCAGGCCCTCCTTGGCGTCCTCGGTGGAGAAGAGGATCGAGAAGAGATCGGCCTCGACCATGTAGTTGGTGGCGAGGTCACCGGCCAGGGCGCGGTTCGTCGCCTCCTTGGCGTAGGCGATCGACACGGGACTCTTCGACGCGATCAGGCGCGCCATCTCGAGGGCCTTCGGCATCAGCTCGGGAAGCGGCACGACGTGCTGCGCGAGACCGCGCGCCAGTGCCTCGTCGGCCTTGACGCGACGGCCGGTGAAGATCAACTCCTTGGCAAACCCAATCGACGTGGTGCGGGCGAGGCGCTGCGAGGCGCCCCAGCCAGGCATGATCCCGAAGTCGACCTCGGGCTGGCCGAAGACGGCGTTCTCGGAGCAGAGGCGAATATCACAGGCCAGCGCCATCTCGGAGCCACCGCCGAGCGCGTAGCCGTTGACGGCCGCGATCGTGGGGGCGCGCATGGTCTCAAGCAGGTTGGCGCACTCCTGGCCGAGCTCGGCGTAGGCGCGCGCCTCGAGCGGCGTCTTCGTCGCCATCTCGGCGATGTCGGCCCCAGCGATGAAGGCCTTCTCGCCCGCGCCGGTCAGGATCAGGCAGCCGACGTTCGTGTCGCGGCTGATCGCGTGGAGCTCGGAGCGGAACTCCTCGAGCAGCGACGACGACAGCGCGTTGAGCGCCTCGGGACGGTTGATGGTGAGGATCGCGACGCGATCCTCGTGACGCAGTTCGATGGCCATGGTCTTCCTCTTCTCCCCTAGGCCGCGGACTGCGCGGTCAGGAACTCGACGATCGCACTGGTGGGCGATCCGGGCGTGAACACCTCGGCGACGCCCAGCTGCTTCAACGCGACGACATCATCGTTCGGAATCGTGCCGCCGACGACGACGCAGACATCCTCGACGCCGCGCTCGCGCATGAGGTCGAGAATCCGCGGCACCAGCGTCATGTGGGCACCCGACAGGACGGAGATGCCAAGCGCGTCGGCGTCCTCCTCGAGGATCGTCTCGACGATCTGCTCCGGCGTCTGGTGCAGCCCCGTGTAGATGACCTCCATGCCAGCGTCGCGCAGCGCGCGAGCGATGACCTTGGCTCCTCGATCGTGCCCGTCGAGACCGGGCTTGGCGATGACGACTCGCATACGGCGTTCCATGACGCTGAAGTGTAAACGGGAAGGGGACCCCGACCGCGCGCAGTACCATGCGGGCATGCATCGTCGCCTGCTGCCGTCCGCCCTCCTCGCGCTCGTCGTCGGCGCCGCACTCGGCCTCGGGGCCTGCGGCGGCTCGGACGGCACCGCCTTCGAGGAGCCAGGCGCACCCTTCACGTTCAGCTACCCCGCCGACCTCCAGAAGGTCTACGCACAGACGGGTCGCGAGATCCAGGGCCTGCCGCCGAAGTACAAGGTCGCGCTCGGCACGGACGAGACCAACGTCGTCGTCGCCGCCTACTACCAGCTGCCGAAGGACGTCTCGAAGCTGAAGAAGGGCGCCCTCGCCGTCGCCGTCGAGCGCTCCGCCCGCGCGCTGTCCCGCGCCCTCAAGGGCAGCGTCCCGAAGCGCACGGAGACCACGATGGGCGACCTGCCCGCCACCCAGTTCGAGTTCTCCACGCAGAGCAAGACGCTGACCACGCGCCTCGTCTACGCATTCCAGGGCAAACAGCAGTACTTCCTGCGCTGCCAGTGGAACGCGGCCGGTGAGGAAACGATCCCGGGCGCGTGCGATCAGGTGCGCGAGAGCTTCAAGCCCGTCGGGTAGAACGCTCACGCTCCGCGGACACGCTCCCCGGAGGGGTTAGCTGCGGTTGGCGCCGGGACGCCACGTTGTCTCCCCGCCCTCGCCGTTGGCGGCACGCGCCAGGACGAAGAGCAGGTCGGACAGGCGGTTGAGGTACGTGATGACCTCGGGTGTCATCGGCTCCTGGGCGGCGAGGGCGACGGCGTCGCGCTCGGCACGGCGGCAGACCGTGCGGGCCACGTGGAGATAGGCCGACAGCGGGGTGCCGCCGGGGACC
>CAJCBN010000261.1 GCA_903960645.1 uncultured Actinomycetes bacterium
CAGGAGCACGAGACCGACGGCGACGGCAGCGCGGGGGCCGTGCTGCCCGAGCACATCACCGCGCGCGATCGCCAGATCGAGGTCGGCGAGCGCCAGCGCGATCTCGTCGACGACCTCGGCATCCTCGGCGCAGCCGCCAACGAGGATCGCGAGCTCACCCCGCGGTAGTCCGCCGACGGCCTCGATCGCGCGGCGGAGGTTGGCCGCGATCACGTCACGCTTGGCGGCCCGGCGCAGGCGACCCCACAGCTCGGGGGCGAGGCTCGCGGCCAGCGGATCGAGCGAGCCCTCGCGCCGCTCCGTCACGCAGAGATGCGCGACGGTGTGCGCCGGAGCTGGTTGGTGGAGGAACGTCCGGCTGCCGTCCTCGTGGCGCAGGATGAAAGGCGTCTCAACGTGGACGCTCGGCAGCTGCTTGGCCCGCTCGGCGCGCAGCGGGTCAATGCCGAGCAGTGCTCCACAGATGCGGTCGACGAGCAGGCCCGCACCCGCGGCCGCGACGGCCCGGGCCTGTCCGTCGAGCTCCACGTGGAGGTCGACGGTGCCGCCACCGATGTCGATCACGATCGGCGCGCGGCCGGCGCCGGGCGTGGTGGAGGCTCCCGCCACCGCCGCAGCGGTCTCGGCGGCGACGACGATGATCTCCGCATCAGTGCGCTCGGCCAGCGCGCGCTCGAGCTCGCGGTCATCGCGCTCCGCGAGCACGGCGAGGCCGACGGCCCGGCGGCGGTGCAACTGGAGGGCGAGAGCGGCGTTGTCATCAGCGGCCGGTAGCGGCGCCCAGAACACGTCGAGCAGGCGAGCATCCACGCCCTCGACGGCCGCCACGCCACCGAGCCCCGGCGGGTGGGTACCGACGTCGATGGCGACCGTCGAGCCGTCGCGCAGCGTGGCGCGACGCGCCTCGTCCCGGGTCGAGCCACCCCCGGAGGCCTCGCGGCGGACGGCGATGCCGGCGCGATGGCCGACCAGCGCCCGCGCGGCGTTCCGCGCCCCGCGGGCCCGCTCGGGATCAAGGGAGAGCAGCACCGCCAGACGCAGCGGGTCGGCCAGCTGGACGACGGTGCTGCCGAGCGGGGCCACCTCGACGGCTGCCCACGCACCGCGTGGCAGGGTGGCCGCGTCGGCGACCTCGTCGATGATCGGGAGGTTGCGATCGACGCGGTTGCCGATCAGAACGCCGTCGTCCTGGCTGACGACGAGGGCCACGATCTGCCAGCCGCGCTCGCGGGCGTCGTTGAGGAGCCGGGCGGCAGCGTCGAAGTCCACCGTGCCGACGATGGGGATCACCGGCACGGCTGCCGGGTCGTCGGCGAGCTCGTCGAGATCAACCAGGCGGCCGGCGGCAGCGCCGACGCCGGAGGGCGTGGAGCTGGCCGGTCGGGCGATGCCGACGCCGCCGAGGTCCTCCGTGTCGTCGGCCGATAGCTCGCGCAGGCCGGTCTCGACGGGGTGCAGATCGGCGAGGAGGATGCGCTGCGGCTGCTCGCCGAGGCGGCGGCCGGCACGCTCGATCAGGTCGAGCACGCCCTGGGCGCTCGCAGCCGTGCCCTTCGCTCCCGTCGTCGGACCGCGCGTGACGCCGAGATGCTCCGGCGCGCGACCGGGAATCAGACGCGCGAGCGCGACCTCCGTCGTCGCGTTGCCGACATCGACGCCCGCGACGAGCACGTCAGTGGATCAGCCCGCGTCGGCGGTAGTGCACGATCGCCTCGCGGACCAGGGCGGAGCAGCGCTCGCCGCCGCCCGCCTCGAGCTCGGCCGCGATCGCCTCGAGCTCGGCCACCGACGAGCGCCCGGGACGCAGCGCGTCGTAGAAGCGCAACACGTCGTCGTCGGAGAACAACGCCAGCTCGGCCCCGCGCCGCAGGTTGTCGGCGAGCTGGGGGTTGCCGCCCCGTTCGGCGAAGTCGGCCTGATGCCGCAGCGTGGCGGGATCCACGGCGGCATCCGCCGCGGTGATCGCGCCCGCGCGGATCCCCTCGATGGTCAGCTCGTCGGCGGCCCGCCCGGTTTGCGAGCGCACGTCAGCGCGGTTGTGCTCGCCCAGGGGGTAATTCAGCTCGGCCACGACACCTCCACCGCCTGTGGCTCGCCGGGGCGCAGGCACAGGCTCTCGCGGTTGATCAGCGCG
>CAJCBN010000262.1 GCA_903960645.1 uncultured Actinomycetes bacterium
CGACGACAGCCTGCCAGGTGGCGCTGTCAAAGCTGCCGCTGACCAGCCGCGGGGCGAGGTAGCCGAGGCGCGCCAGATGCTCCTGCAGCCCGCGGACGCCGGGTCCCTTGGTGCCCAGCTCGAAGCCACCGGGGAACTCCGTGCCGGGGTTGCGGCCCGACTGGGCGCGGTACGTGATCGCGAAGTACCCGGCGGCTGCGGTGCGCCCCCAGGTCGTAAACTGCCGCCGACCCTTGGCGAGCTGGTCGCGGCTCTGCGTGCCGAGCCCGTTGACGATGGCGCCGTCGCCGCCGTCGATCACCGTCCAGCCGGTCACCCAGTCGAGCAGACCTTCGGACCAGCGCAGCGTATCCGTCGTGGTCGTCGAGGATCGGCTCCAACGCGTCGCGTTCTCTGTGCCGCTCCGCGTGAGCTGCACCGTGGTCTGGACGCGGGCGACGTCGTCGAACAGCACGGGCACCTTGGCTGCGGCAGCGCCGAGCGAGACGGTCAGGGCGCGACCGTCGCGGGCGGTGAAGCGCCGCTTACCCGCGGAGGTCGGGTGGACGCCGAACACGAGATTCCGGTCGGAGAAGGCCGCCGCCCAGTTCAGGCTGACGGACTGCGAGCGGCCGGGCAGGTTGAGGACGATCGGCGTCCGCACGCCAGCGGAGCGAAGCGTGCGGATCGCGTTCGACTGGGTCCAGATCCAGGACTCGGTGTCGCCGCAGGCCGTCGTGGCGGTAAAGGCCCCGCAGTCGGGATCGGTCGCCGGCAGGTACCAGACGTTGGGCTTGCGGGGGAACCAGCTGGCCAGGGTCGCGAGCCAGGGGGTCTGGTCCTCGACGGACAGCGGGACGTTCGCGAACAGGATCTGCAGGCCGTTGGCGCGCGCGAGCCGCTGCAGGCGCTGGAAGGCGAGCCGGTGAGCGTCGTCGGCGGCCGCGCTGGAGACGTCGACCCGCACGAGGTTGCCGCCCATCTCGCGAATGCGCTTGAAGTCGCGGGCGGCGGAGGTGATGTCGGGTGCGCCAAGCGTGGCGGTGGCCTCGACGGGGACGAAGCGCGTACCGCCCCAGGTCACGCCGCGGACCTTGAGCTCGTGGCCCTGCGCGTCGAGCACCCGGCTTCCCTTCACGTGGGCAGGGCGCGCGTCGGCCAGCGCGGTGAAGCCCATGCAGGTCAGCAGGGCGAGCGCGGTGGCGGTCGTTGCGCGGCGGGACGAGGATCGAAGCATGTCGCCCACCCTGCTTCGCGGTTCCGTCTGCGACTCCTGCCCGGGGGTATCCTGTGCAGGTGCGCCGACTCACGTTGACCCTGTTCTGTCTCGTCGCGGGCCTGATCGCGGTGCCGGCGGCGACCGCCGGCTCGCTCGGTATGGCCGTCGACGACGGCTTCCAGGCGGCGCGCACGGACAACGCCGCCGCCGTCACGCCGGCGGTGACCCTCGACCAGGCGCTGGCCACGTTGAACGTCACGTGGGTGCGTGTGGATGTGCGCTGGAACACCATTGCCGTCACCCAGCCCACCAACGCGCGGCTCCCGGGGAACGCGGCGTACAACTGGGCCGCCGTCGATGCCGCAGTCAACAGCGCCCGTGCGCTGACTCTGACGAATCAGACGCCGACCGCCGGTCCGCCGGCGATCCTCCTGTCGATCGGCGGCACGCCCGACTGGGCCCGCGTCGACGGTGGCCGCGGCGGGTCGCCCGGCGATCCGGCCTGGGCGCCCAAGCGGGCAGCCTTCCAGAACTTCGTCGCCGCGGTCGTGGCCCGCTACGGCACGGTCGCCGCCGCCTACGAGATCTGGCCGAGTCCGAACCTGCTCGCCGGACTGCGCCCGCAGCGGCTCGCGGGACGCCTCGTCGCCCCCGGTCTCCTACGCGTCCTGATCCGCTACGCCACCACGGAGATCCGCAAGGTCACCACGGCACCGGTCATCACCGGCGGGCTGGCTCGGACCGATCCGGCGAGCACCGTCGACACGCCTTCGATCGCCTTCCTGCGGGCCATGGCGCGCACGCGCATTCAGGCCGATGCCATCGGCGTCCGCCTGGTTCCGCCCGGCGGCGTTGAGGCGCCGGCCGACGCAGGCAACTTCGCTCTCAGCGATCCGGCCGGCCTCCTCGCCACGATCGACGCCTACTTCCCCAATCAGGGACGGAGCGTCTGGCAGACCGGCTACGCCGTCAATAGCGGTATGGCTGACGCGGTCCCGGTCGGCGGCGTGGCGGCCTTCCTCGCGGCAGCGGCGAACCCCCGCTTCGGCGTCTCCATCTGGAACACGCTCGTCGACACGCCGGCGGCACCGGCCGCAGGCCTGTTCCCGGCGGTCACCCCCTTGTCGCTGCTCGTGGCCAAGCCGGCCTACCTCACGTGGGTTCCCCCGGCGGGCTGATCAGCCGCGCTGCAGCTGGAGGCGCAGCTCGCCCGACTCGAGCGCGAAGCCGAAGGGCTCCACCAGCGCCAGCACCCCAGCGTCGTCGACGTTCGTGACGACGGCGACGGCGCCGCAGTTGCGTTGCCGTGCGGCGTCGATCGCCCGCGCGAGGAGCCCGGAACCGAGGCGCTGACCCCGACCGGCGGGGTGCACGTAGAGCTCGCGGATCAGCAGGTCACGCGGGCAGCCCGGTGTCGGCGATGAGCGCTGCCACGCCACGTACGCCGCGACGTGCCGATCGGTGGTGCCGACCCGCACGTCGCCGGCGGCGATCCGCGGCAGGATCCATCGCTCCCAGTCGGTCCGCTCCGGGAAGCGATGGTCGTTCGCCTCATCGCGATAGCGTTGCCAGAGGATCGCGACGTCGGGCAGGTCGGCGCCCGCGGCGGGACGGATCATGCGCCCTCGTACGGGACGAGCGCGTGGACCGGGAGACCGGCCAGACGGGCGCGGCCGTCGAGTCCCTGCAGCTCGGCGACGACGCAGACCCCGACCGGTGTCGCGCCGGCCTGTCGCAGCAGGCGCACACACGCGGCCACGGTGCCGCCGGTGGCCAGCAGATCGTCGTGGATCAGCGCGCGCATGCCTGGCTCGACGGCGTGGTGCGCGAGCTCCAGCGCGTCCTCGCCGTACTCCAACGTGTAGCGCTCGGTCCACGCGGCGCCCGGTAGGCGGCCCTGCTTGCGCACGGGCGCGAAGCTGCAGCCGAGCTCGCGGGCGAGCGTCGGGCCAAACAGGAAGCCGCGGGCCTCGGCGCCCACCACCACGTCGGGCTCGAGCGGCGCGGCGAAGGCGACCAGCCGGCGGATCACCTCGGCGTGGGCGGCCGGGTCGGCGAGCAGTGGCAGCAGGTCGCGAAAGAGGATGCCGGGCTTGGGAAAGTCGGGGATCTCGACGATGCGTGCCCGCAGGTCGGATCCGTCGTCGCCGTGGGGGTCGGCCGTCATCCCTACCGGACGTCGCGGAGCAGGAGCCGCTCGGTCAGCTCGGCACTGAGGCCGGCCAGCTGCGCCAGCTCCTCGGCGCCCTGCTCCCGGCGCTGGGCGTTGCGGCTGCGCAGGGCCGGTGCGAGCACCTGATCGAGCAGGCCGGCGACGCGCTGGACGCCGGTGTACAGCTGTCGCACGTGTCGCGGGCCCAGGCCGAACTCGGCCATGCGCTGACAGATCCTGACAATCTCGAGCTCGGCGTCGCTGTAGAGGCCATCCTCGTCGGCGTTGACGATGCCGTAGGACTGCAGCTCCGCAAAGGCGACGTCATCGAGCCCGGTCTCCCGCAGGAGCTCCGAGCGGTCGAGCCGGCGGGCGTTATCCGCGGCGGTGGTCGCCTGCATGGTGCGGCGCGCCTTGCGCTCACGGCTGCGCGAGATCGCACCACCGTTGCCCTCGATCTCCTGACGGATCACCTTCAGGGGCAGGAACTCGTCGCGCTGAAGCTGCAGGATGGTGCGCAGGCGATCGATGTCCTCGCGGCGGTAGAGCCGGTAGCCGCCCTGGGTGCGGAGCGGATTGACCAGCTGCTGTTCCTCGAGGTACCGAATCTTCGAGATCGAGACATCGTCGAACTCGGCCTTGAGCTCCTTGCAGACCGCACCGATCGTGAGTGGCTTTTCCTCGCCGATTGCCATCACTACTCGAGGTACGTCAACTTGAACTTACCGATCTGCACCTCGTCGCCATCGCGCAGACGAACGCGCTCGATGCGACGGTGATTCACGTAGGTGCCGTTCAGGCTGGCGAGGTCGACCAGGTAGCGACCGTCGGCCTCCTCCTCGATCGCGGCATGGCGCCGGGAGACGGTGACGTCATCGAGCAGGATCGAGGCTTCGCCGGCGCGGCCGATCGTCTCGCGCGGCTGGGTCAGTGCGATGTGATCACCGGCGCGCCCGCCGCTGCGGATCACCACGGCCGGCAGCTGGTGACCCGGGGTGACGGGGACCTCCTGCGTGTCCGAATCGCCCTGGTAGGTAGCGGTCTGGTCGGGTGCGTCGGGATCGAGCAGCGTGCCGCACTTGGCGCAATAGTGCGCAGTCGCCGCATTCCGATATCCGCATTCCTGACAGAACATGTCGCGCCAGCATACACCGATGCGGCGCTAAGGGTACAGCAGCGGTTGAGGGTTCGGCTAGGCGCGGAGGCGCCGCAGGGTTCGCACGTAGACGAGTCCGCCGAGCACGAGCAGCGCGACACCGCTCCAGAGCACGATCTGCGTCGCCACGGAACCGGGCGGCGTCACGATCGCGAGCAGCAGCCCGATCATGGTCACGAGCGTGCCGGCCTTGCCGATGACGTTCACGCGGATGCCCAGATGCCGCCCCCGTCCGAACAGGAGCGAGAACAGGAGCAGGATGTCGCGGGCGAGCACGATCACGACGAGGGCCAGCGGCACCCGCTCGTCCGCCCAGAGCAGGATCACCGCGACATCGATCAGCAGGCGATCGGCGATCGGATCGAGCACACGCCCGTAGCGGCTCTGGGCATGCAGCCGGCGCGAGAGCTCCCCGTCGAGGAAGTCAGTGACCGCGGCAAAGGCGAAGACAACGGCGGCGGCGGGTGCCGTCGGCCCCTCTGCGGTGACCATCAGGACGGCGAAGAGCGGCACTGCGAGCAGGCGCAGCGTCGTCAGGATGTTCGGTAGCTGGCGCAGAACGCCGGCGGGTACGTGCTCCTCCACGTCTCCAGTCTTTCACCCGGGGGTGACGGAGCGGCCTCAGTCCGCGCGCTGAACGGCGACCGTGCCACTGCAGCCGTCGGCCGCGAACGTGATGCCGTCGACGGAATCGGCGACCGTGAGGTCCGTGCACAGGGTCTCACGCTGCACGTCAGCGCCATAGCGGGCGACGACGCGCTGCAGCTGCGCATCACCGCTGAGGGCGATCACGATGCGGTCCGACACTTCGAACCCGGCATCCTTGCGCTGGCCCTGGATGAAGTGGATCAGCTCGCGGGCCAGCCCCTCGTCTTCGAGGTCCTCATCGAGCTCGGTGTCGAGAGCCACAGCGATGCCGCCCTCGTCGGCGACGGCGAAGCCCTCGCGTGGCCGCGTGCGCAGCTCGATCTCCCCCGCCTCCAGCGTGTGGCCGCCGACGATGACGGCGTCGCCCTCGCGCGTGTAGTCGCCGGCCTTGAGCAGCTGCTGGACGCGCGGGATGTCCTTGCCGAGCTTGGGTCCGAGCACCTTGAAGTTGGGCACGATCTCGACCTCGAGCAGCTCGTCGACGGCATCGGCGATGCGGACGTTGCGCACGTTGAGCTCGAGCGCGATCTCCTCACGCAGGCTCTCGATCGCGGCGCGGGCGGCGGGATCGGGCGTGGCAATGACCGCCTCGCGCAGCGGCTGGCGCAGCTTGCGGTTGCCCTGTGCCCGGGCGCCGCGGCCGAGCGAGATCGCGGTCTGGGCGAGCGAGAACGCCTCGAGCGCCTGCCGGTCGGGCGCGTCTGCGGTCGGCCAGCCGGCCAGGTGCACCGAATCGGGGGCGCCGGCGGCCCGCTCGCGCACCAGGTTCTGCCAGAGGTCCTCGGCGAGGAACGGCATGGCCGGGGCGATCAGCCGGCAGACCTGCGCGAGCACGTACCAGAGCGTGCGGAAGGCCGCGTCCTTGTCTGCGTCGCCCTCGGACCGCCAGAAGCGGGCGCGCGAGCCGCGGATGTACCAGGCGGACAGATCGTCGACGAGCGCCTCGACGGCGCGGGCGTAGGCCGGCGGCCAGTAGCCACCGAGGGCCTCGTCGCAGGCGGCGATCGTCTCGTCCACGCGGGCGACGATCCAGCGGTCGAGCGCAGTCGCGCTGGGCGGCCGCTCCGTCAGGTCCGCGTAGGTAGGGACGAAGGCGTCCAGCTCGGCGTAGCGGATCAGGAAGGCGTAGCTGTTCCAGAGGGTCAGCAGCCGGCGGCGCACCTCGTTGGCCGGGCCGTACCCGAAGTTCATGTTCTGCGACGGCGTCTGCAGCGCGTACATCCAGCGCATGACGTCGGCGCCGATGTCTTCAATGGCGTCGTCGAACCAGATGGCGTTGCCCCACGACTTGTGCATGGCCCGTCCGGTCTCGTCGTGCAGCTTCTCGTAGCCGAGCACGTTCCGGTACGGCGCCTTGCCGACGAGCACGACGCTCATGAACAGCTGCGAGTAGAACCAGAGTCGGATCTGCTCGCGCATCTCCGAGATCCAGTCAGCGGGGAACCATTTTTCCCAGTAGGCGTGGTCGGGCAGGTCGGCGTTGGTCAGGCCCGCGCCGGCGCCGGCGGCGTAGCCGCCCTCTGCGAACTCCTCGCGGCCCCAGCCGAGCGTCGAGAACGGGACGATGCCGGCGTCGAGCCAGCAGTCGCCGACCTCCGTGACGCGCTCGGCGATCTCGCCGCTGTCGGTGCGCACGCGGATGCCATCGATCCACGGGCGGTGCAGCTCCTCGAGGCCGTCGAGCGAATCGACGGCCCGCTCGCGCAGTTCGTCAACGGAGCCGATGATCAGGAACTCGCCGCTCTCGGTCTTGTAGAACGGCAGCGGCAGGCCCCAGTAGCGCTTGCGCGAGATGCACCAGTCGCCCATGTTGCGCAGCCAGTCCTCCATGCGCTTGCCGTACTGCTCGGGCACCCAGTTGACCGTCGCGGCGGCGTCGATCATCGCCTGGCGGACGGGCTCGGCGCGGATGAACCACTCCTCCGCCACGCGGTGGATCAGGTCGGTGCCGCAGCGCCAGCAGACGGGGAAGCGATGCTCGATGGTCCCGGAGCGCACGAGAACGCCGTTCCGTTCGAGGTGCTCCCGCACGGGGTCGGCGGCAGCGTCGGTCGTCAGACCGGAGAGGAAGCCGTAGGCGGGCAGGAAGCAGCCGGCGTCGTCGACGGGGACGAGAACCTCGAGGCCCTCGACCTTGCCGAGTTCGAAGTCCTCGCCGCCGCAGCCCGGAGCGATGTGGACGATGCCGGTACCCTCGTCACCGGCGACCATGTCCCAGGCGACGACGCGATGCTCGACGGCGCCACCGGGCTCCAGCTCGTCGAAGGGGCCGCGATAGCGCCGGCCGACGAGGTCGGCGCCGCTCGTGGTGCGCGTCACATCGGCGCCCTCACCGAACAGATCTGCCACGCGGCTGCTCATCACCCAGTCGATGCCCTGCGAGGTGCGCACGGCGGAGTACTCGGCGGCTGGATCGACGGCGGCGGCGACGTTGGCGGGCAGCGTCCACGGCGTGGTCGTCCAGACGACGACGGCCTCCTCGGGCGTGTCGAGGAACGGGAAGCGCACGTGCAGCGTGGGATGCGTGCGGTCGCGATAGCTGTCGATCAGCTCGTGTTGCGACAGCGACGTGCCGCAGCGCGGGCACCAGACCATCGGTCGGTTGCCCCGGTACAGCATCTCGCGGTCGTGGCACTCCTTCAGAAAGCGCCAGATGTACTCGATGTTGGGGTCCGTCATCGTGTAATACGAGCGGTCCCAGTCCATCCATTGGCCGAGGCGCTTCGACTGCCGCGTCTGCACCGCGGAGTACTCGGCGACGCGATCGCGGCAGGCCCGGGCGAACTTGTCGAGGCCGTACGCCTCGATCTCCTGCTTGGAGTTCAGCCCCAGCGACTTCTCGACCTCGACCTCGACCCACAGGCCTTGGCAGTCGAAGCCGTTCTGGTAACGCTGCTCGTGGCCCTGCATCGCCCGGTGGCGTTGGATCAGGTCCTTGAGCGAACGCCCCCAGGCGTGGTGCACGCCCATCGAGTTGTTCGCGGTGATCGGACCGTCCGTGAACGAGAACGTCGGACCGCCGGCGTTCTGCGCGCGCAGGCGGTTGAAGGTGTCCTCCTGCTCCCACAGCGCCAGCACGCGATGCTCGATCGCGATGTGGTCGGGCGTGGCGGGTACGGCGTCGTAGAGGCTCAAGGGTGCGGCAGGGGTCGTCGGCGACGAATCCTATCGCGAAGGCGGATCAGGCCTCCGCACCCCCGGGGCTGCGGCCGTATCGCCGCGTCTGCTCATCGCACCACAGCTCGAACGCGGCGTGCCGCGCGAGATAGCGCTCGATCGAGGCGAGACCGCCCTCGACCCACAGGTCCTCGTCCCACTGCTCAAGGCCGGTCAGGGAGGGCTCGTCGCCCCAGTCGTCTTCGTGGTCGAAGGTCATGGCGCGGTGTTCGCGGGTTCCCCCGCCTCTCCTCCCCCTAGCCCGTGCGCAGGAGCGCGATCGCCTGCGCCGTGTTGCGGAAGGCCAACGCATCCTCCGCCGGCACGTCGTCGAGGGCGAACCAGCGGAGCTCCGCAACGTCGTCGGCGGCCGTTGGCTCGCCCGCCACGATCCGTCCGGTGAACACCGCGTTGAGGGTGTGATCCCCGTCGTCCCCGTAGGTGTCGATCAGGTGCGCGACGAAGCCGGTCAGCTCGATGGTGCAGCCAGTCTCCTCGCGCAGCTCGCGCACCGCGCAGGCCTCCGGCGTCTCGTCCGGCAGGCAGAAGCCGCCGGGGACGTCCCACAGGCCGAGCCTCGGCTCGATCGCGCGGCGCCCGAGCAGCAGTCGTCCGCGGTCGTCGAGGACGAGCACGGCCGCACACGGCTTGGCGTCGTGGTAGTACGGCTCGTCGCAGACCGTGCAGGTCTGGCGGTTGCCCTCGAGCGGGCCGAGCCGGTCCCCGCAGAAGGCGCAGTGCTGGCGCAGGCGCATGGCGACAGTCTGACGCCTCTACGCGACGAGCGCCGCGCAGATGTCGGGCCAGCCGCCGGGCTCGAGCATCCAGCGGGAGTACGTGCCGCGGTCGGCCAGCAGGACAGCCTGCACGTCGCTGACAGGATCGATGAACGCGAGCGTGCCGGAGGCGCCGAAGTGCGTCGCGCTGGCCGGTGACAGCGCCGGGCCGGTCCAGTGCGGCGTCTTGCCGTCGCGCAGCTCGAAGCCGACGGCCCAGTCGCAGACGGGCCACTCCATGAAGTCCCCCACCCCGCCCGGCAGTGCGCCGCACTGGTTCGTCAGCAGCTCCGCACGGGCCTCGGCACTGAACAGGTCGGTCCCGTGGCCCGAGACGGTGACGAGGAACTGCAGGTAGTCCTCCGCCGTGCCGAAACCGCCCGACTGCGGAAGCCCCAGGGCGCGGAAGCGCGGTCCGTTGAAGAGCTGCTCGCCATGGCCGAGCAGCCCGGGCTCGCGGACCGAGACGACCGAGGGGTCGTCGGGACTTGCGCCGAGCGTCGTTCGCTGCAGACCCAGCGGCTGCAGCACCGCCTCGCGCAGGTAGGTCTCGTAGCCCATTCCGGCGGCCCGCTCGAGCGCGAGGGCGGCGAGCGCGTAGCCGGCATTGGAGTAGGTCCGGCGCGTGAGTGCAGGAGCAATGCTCGCCGTCGCCGCGTAGGCGGCCGCGACGTCAGGCCAGGTGGACGCGGGGTCGAGCTGCACCTTGCGGGCCGCGGGGACGTCGGCGGGCAGACCGCTGGCGTGGGCCAGGAGCTCCCGCAGCGTGGCGCCGCAGCGCGCCTCCGACACATCTGCGGTCAGCGGGCGATCGAGGTCGAGCACGCCCTCATCGCAGGCGACGAGGCACGCTCCCGCGATCAACGGCTTGGTCAGCGAGGCGAGCGCGAAGCGGCTCTGGTCGTCGCAGGCGCCGAAGCAGGCCAGCGTCGTCTGGCCCTGCTGCCGGTAGGCCACCTGCATGGCCCCCACGCTGCCGCGCGCGACGAGGTCGGCGGCCAGTTGGAGCGGATCGGCGGTCATGGTCGGACGCTATCAGCGCCCGCCATGACCGCCGCTGCACCTAGCTGTTCTGCCTATGAGCCTGCGAGACGGGTTCGGTGAGAACGCTGCTGTCTGGATGCGACGAAGGGGTCAGACCCTTTTGTCGCATTGACCGCCGTAAACACCCGAGCTAACTACAGGCGCCCGAGCGGTAATGCGACAAAAGGGTCTGACCCCTTAGTCGCATCCAGACCCGAGCGGCACCTCGACACCCAACCACCATCGCCCCGTCTCACAGGGAACTAGGCAGAACACCTAGCCGATCTTGAAGTAGAGCTTCCGCGCAGCGTTGTCGCCGTAGAGGCTGCGAGCCTGAATGTCGAAATCGAACGTGGAGCCCGTCGTGAGGGTGTTCCACGCCGCCTCGCCGAAGCAGGTCTTCGCGTTGACCGTGAACTGGAGCAGGTTGGCCGTCGGGGCGGACGGCACGGTCGCTGCGTCGAGCGCCGGATCCTGCACGCCACCCGTCCCCGTGTTGGTGAACGCGGCACCGTTGGAGAACGGCGCCGAGTACGACGCGAGCGGGCAGTTGCCGACGCCGCTGCCGATCGAGACGCCGGTCGGCGAGCGCGGTGCGTTGGGTGCATCGGCGGTGTACTGGAGTCCGCCGATGTCGATCCAGCCAGAGGCGCTCGACTCGCCGCCGACGATCGGTCGCTGCGGCCGCCACCACTTGAGGGTGATGACGCCGTCGGCCGCGACGGTGATCGGCGTGGCCGGCGACATGCCGAGGTTGCCGGCGGCCCAGCCGGTGACCGGGTCGTAGGTGATCACCTGCTCGGTGGCGCTGGCCGTCGTCTGGTAGCTGTAGACGGCAGGCGCCGTCATGAACGTGAAGTTCAGGACACCCGGGTAGGCGGCGCCACCCGCGTTCTGAATGAACGCGTTCCCGGAGCCGATCTCCGACGTGCTCGCACCCGGCGTGATCTGCGCATCACCGGTCGGCCCGGTCAGCAACCCGAGCGCCGTGCCCGCGAAGGTGGCGGCCGCGCCGTTGATCTGCGGATACGAGATGCCAGCGGTCACGTGCGGCGCGCAGTACACGTTGCCGAGGCAGTCGAGGGTGCCCGTCGTCGCGCCGACGATCTGCGTGGCGAGAGTCAGGGTCGATGGGAACGCGGCGTCGATCAGCGGCTGCACCGCAGCCGTGGTCCCGCCGAGGTAGAGGTTGATGCTGGCGTTTGCGGTCAGCTTGAAGTTCGAGAACATCCGGAACTCCGTCGCCGCAGCGGTGGTCGGACCACCGTCGGGCGTCGGATTGACGCAGCCAGGCGTGGCTGCCGCGGGCGGCGGCGGGCAGACCGCCTGACGGGCAAAGGCGCCGCGCAGCAGCAACCCGGTGCGCGTCGTGCGATCCACGTTGTCGAGAATCAGATTGCCGTTGTCATCAACGTCGAAGAGACCCGGTAGGCCGTCGAGGTCGGTGTCGTAGCCGGGGCCGTCGTAGCCCTTCAGCGCGCTGCGCCCGTTGCCCACCTTGACGCGTCCCAGCTTGC
>CAJCBN010000263.1 GCA_903960645.1 uncultured Actinomycetes bacterium
CAGCGGCTCGCTGCGGGCCAGCAGGCGATGCGCCTCGTAGACCTCCGGCATCAGGACGACGTTGAACAGCCCGTGCTCGTCCTCGAGCAGCAGGAAGACGATGCCCTTGGCACTGCCTGGGCGCTGGCGGGCGACGGCCAGGCCCGGCAGCACGAGCGGCATGCCGTGGGGGAGCTCCGCCAGTTGCAGGGAGTCCTGCACCGCTCCGAGCAACGGGCGCAGCTGCCCGATCGGGTGCTCGCGCACCGAGACCCCGGTCGTGGCGTAGTCGGCGACCAGCAGCTCCCAGGCGTCGGGCTGCGGCAGTCCGGCCGGCGCCTCACCCAGCTGAAGGTCGAAGGCCAGCTGGCTGCCGACGCCGCGTCCGCGCGGACGCGCGGCCAGACCGAGCTCCCAGAGCAGGCGACGGCGGGGGCCGAGCCCATCGCACGCACCCGCGGCGATCAACCGCTGCAGCTGTGGTGTGGGCAGGTCAAGCCGGTTGGCGAGGGCGCGCAGATCTGCGAAGGGACCCCGCGCATCGCGCTCTGCCACGATCGCGGCGGCGGCGTCCTCGCCCAGGCCGATGACCTGGCGCAGACCCAGCCGGACGGCGCGCTCGCCCTCGCAGCGCGCCTCGACGTGCGACGCCCCGATCTCCACGGGCAGCACGCGTACCTGCCGGCGCTCTGCGTCGCGGATCAGCGACGCCGGCGGATAGAAGCCCATGGGCTGCTCGGCGAGCAGAGCGCAGAGAAAGGCCGCCGGATGGTGGTGCCGGAGCCACGCACTCTGGTAGGCGAGCAGCGCGAACGCGGCCGAGTGCGACTTCGGGAAGCCAAAGGCCGAGAACGCCACGATCTGCCGAAAGACGGTGCGCGCCACCTGCGGGGAGACGCCGCGGGCGGCCGTGCCGGTCAGGAACGCCTCCCACTGCGCCGTCAACGCCGCGCGGCTGCGACGGCGGCTCATCGCACGCCGCAGTGCCTCGGCCTGTCCCGGCGTGAAGCCGGCCAGGGCCTGCGCGACGGAGAGCACCTGATCCTGGAAGATGATCACGCCGAGCGTCTCGCTCAGGGCCTCCTCGAGCAGCGGGTGCTCGTAGGGGATCGGCACGGTTGGGTCGGCCCGTCGCGCCAGGCGTCGCTGGATGTACGGGTTGACGGCACCGCCCTGAATGGGACCGGGGCGGACCAGGGCCACCTCGACCACGAGATCGTCCAGGCAGGTCGGCTGCACCCGTGCGAGCGTCTGCATCTGGGCGCGCGACTCGATCTGGAAGACGCCGACGGTGTCGGCCGCACGGATCTCGCGGTACACCGCGGCATCGTCGAGCGGCACCCGCGAGAGATCGACGGTTGCCCCTGTGCTGCGGTGGATCTCCGACACGCAGCGCTCCACCGCACTGAGCATGCCGAGACCGAGCAGGTCGATCTTGAGGAACCCCGCGTCGGCGACGGCATCCTTGTCCCACTGGCAGATCGTGCGCCCCGCCATCGCCGCTGGCTGCAGCGGCACCAGCTCGCTGAGCGGGCGGTCCGAGACGATCATCCCGCCCGGATGCTGGGAGAGGTGGCGTGGCAGGCCGGCAATCTGGCCACAGAGCACGGCCAGCAGCCGCAACCGGCGGTCGTCGGCGCGCTCGCGTAGGCCCGGCACGCGCTGCAGCTCCTCGCCGACTGCCTCTGCGCTCCAGCCGTCGGACGCCGCGCAGAGCCGAGCGACATCGCCCGTCGGCAGCGCCAGGGCTTTGCCGATCTCCCGGATCGCACCCTTGGCGCGGTAGGTCGAGAACGCCCCGACGAGCGCCGCCTGCTGCTCGCCGTAGTGCAGGTGGATACGCCGGATCAGCTCGGCGCGGATGTCGCGCGGAAAGTCGAGGTCGATGTCGGGCGTGGAGGCCAGCTCCTCGTTGAGGAAGCGCCCGAGCGACAGCCGCCCGGCGACCGGATCGATGTGCGAGAGGCCCGTCAGGTAGCAGACGATCGAGCCGACGCTCGAGCCGCGGCCGCGACCGGGCGGCAGCACGTTGCGCGCCGCATCGGCACCGCGCAGCTCGCAGGCCACGACCCGGGCCAGCTCCAGGATCTCTTGGTGAAGCAGAAAGAAGCCGGCCAGCCGATGACGCCGGATCAGGGCCAGCTCGGTGTCGAGTCGCTGGTCGGCCTCGTGCCGCCAGGGCGAGCCGGTGGGATAACGCGTCGCCAACTGTGCCTCGCAGAGCTCCTGCAGGGTGCGGTCGGCATCGGCGGAGCGCTCGGGTGGCCGGTAGCCGAGGCTGGCAGTCAGGTCGAAGCGACAGCGCTCTGCGATGCGCAGGGTCTCGCGGAGCGCCTCGGGCAGGTCGGCGAACAGCTCCTGCATCTCGGCCGGCGCCTTCAGCACGTGCTCACGGTTGCCGCGCAGGAGCGCCGTGCAGGCATCGAGCGAGGCGTGCTGGCGGATCGCCACGAGGACGTCCTGCAGCGGGCCACGACGGCGCAGGTGAAGGTGCACGTCGTTGGTGGCCACGACCGACAGCCGGCGCTCCGCGGCCAGCCGGGCGAAGGCGCGCAGCTGTGCCTCGGTCCCCTGCCGGAAGGGGCGTTGCAGCTCGACGGCGAGGCGTCCGCCGAAGGCCTCCAGCAGCTGATCGCGCCGGCGGCGCGCCACGATGGGATCGTCGGTCCGCAGGACGCCGTGGTCCGGACAGCCCGTCAGGCAGGTCAGCCCCTCGGATCGCTCCAACACCGCGGCGAGCGGGACGCTCGGTGGACGGGCAATCGTGCCGTCGGGCGCACGGGTGCCGGCGTGCGCCGCCGTAATCAGCCGGCAGAGGTTCGTGTAGCCCGTGCGGCTCTCGACGAGGAGGAGCAGGTGGCGCAACTGGTCGTCGACGGCGACCGTCAGCTCGCAGCCTGTGATCGGCTGCAGCCCTGCGGCCGTGGCCGCGTGGGCGAAGGGCAGCGCCGCGCAGAGGTTGTCGTGGTCCGTCAGCGCCAGCGCGTCGTACCCCAGCGCGACGGCGCGGTCGATCAGCTCCTCCGGCTGCGCCACACCGTCGAGGAACGAGTAGGCCGAGTGGCAGTGCAGCTCGACGTAATCAGCCGCCATACCGCCACCAGCCGCCCGTGCGGCGATCCTGGTAGGCCGTGCAGAGACGCCCGTCGGCGAGCACGAGTGAGAAGCAGCGGCGTCGGTGCGGCGTGCTCCACCAGCCCTCCTCGATGCGCCACTCCTCGCGCACCGCGTCGACCGGGCAGCCGTCAAGGCTGCCTGGCCGGCCATCGGCCGCGAGCGCAACCTGACAGCGCCGTGGCGTCTGGGAGGCGAGCGCCCGTAGGGCCCGACTCATCGAGGGGCCAGCCCGTGGCGTCGCTCGGGCAGCCGACTCGTGGGATCGATGCCCACGATGCGCAGCAGCGCGCCCTCGCCGACCGCTGCCCGCACCTGCTCCGCCGCGCCCTCCAGCCGCTGCGCCCGCTCCTCGCCTGCCCCCTCGAGCAGGGTCAATTGCGCGGCACCGCGAGCGAGCTCGGCGAAGGTCAGGGCCAGACGCTCGGCGGGTGCCGGCAGCCGGCGTGCCTTCGGCAGCAGCGCGAGCACCAGCCGCTGCGGGTCCGCAGTCGATTCGCGCAGGGGTACCTCACAGAGCCACGACTCGCCCGTGACGAGCCGCGCCTGCAGGCGCAGGAGCCGCGGCACGGCGTCGCCGCGGGCGGGCAGCTGGAGCGCCTGCCGGACGAGCAGGACAATCGCCTGCTCGAGGGCGGCGTCGGTGGCGATCGGCTCGCCGGGCCGCAGCACACTGCGCACGAGCGGCGGAGGCGACTGTGCGGCGATGCGAGCGCCGTCCTCGCCGCGCGCCATTCGCCAGGCGGCCACGCCGGCCGGGCCGAAGCGGTCGCGCACCGCCAGCTGCGACAGCGAGGCCACACCGCCGAGACGATCGATGCCGACCAGCACGAGCGCAGCGCAGAGCGCATCCGGGCTGCCACCGTCTTCATGCAGCAGGCGAACGGGGAGCGGGGCGATCGCCGCAGCGACCTCCTCGGCGCCCAGCACGCACGGACGGCGCCGGGCGAGCCGCGCGGCCATCAGGGCGGCGAACCGCGTCGGTGCCGCGCCGATGCGGACGCTCTCCCCGGCGAGGGCGAGCTGCTGCAGGCGCTCGATCAGCCGGCGCGGACCGCCGTGGAGGCGCAGGCCGGGAGCGGCATCGATCAAGACGCGCCCCGGTGCGATCTCCTCGACCGGCAGCCCCAGCGCATCGAGCTCGCGCAGAAGCCGGGCCGCGCGCTCCTGCACGCCGACGGGGTCGGGCGGCACGAGCTGCAGGGCGGGGCAGAGGGTCAGCGCCTCCCCGAGCGGCATGCCACTGCGGACGCCGCTGGCCTCCGCCGCCGCCGAGGGCAGGCCGATCCGCGGCTCACCGAGCGGCGGGGGGCCGAGCGCGACCGGGACGCCGAGCCCGGGCAGCTGCTGGCCGCGCGCCGCCAGAGCGACGGTCAGCGGCAGGCGCGGAAGCAGGAGGGCGAGCAACATTGCCAGCCCAGTCTAGTCGAACATACGTTCGTATGCAGACGACTCGCTCAGTCGTCGGCAGCGGCTGCCTCGCCGCGCAATTGCGCGATCACCTGCTCGAAGACGTCGTGCGGCTGCGCACCCAGCAGCAGGTACTGCTCCTGGAGGACGAAGGCCGGCACGGCGTTGATTCCCATCGCGTGCGCCTCGCGCGTC
>CAJCBN010000264.1 GCA_903960645.1 uncultured Actinomycetes bacterium
CCTGGCACCAAAGCAAGGTTGATCCACCGGCCGGCGGCGGATCGCGTCACGTCAGCTGAACTGCGTCGACGGGTCGTCAGCCGGCGGCGGCGAGTGCGGCGAGGTCGACGTCGGGGTCGGCCAGCTGCTCCGCGGTGGGCGAGACGCCTGCGGCGAACAGCTTGCGCACGCCACGCAGGGTCTTCATGTCGCTGACCGACATCGCGGCCCGCAGCTTGCCGTCGCGCAGGTAGAAGGCGGTGCAGGCGGGCAGTGCCTGGTCGCCGCGCCACACGATCACGTCTGCGGGACGCGGCACCCCGACCATGTTGAGCGTGATGTCGCCCTGGTCGGACCAGAACGTCGGCAGATCCTCGAACAGCCCCTCGCCGGTGGCGATCTGCTCGGCAGCCGTCTGACCGTGGCCGATCGCGACGCCGGCGTGTTCGACGCGGATGCGCTCCTCGTCGGCCCACTTCGAGGGGAACGCAGCGATGTCGCCGACCGCGTAGACGCCAGCGACGCTGGTGCGCATACCGGCATCGACTTTGACACCGCCGGCCTCCTCGTCGCAGCCGAGCATGTGGGCGAGCTCGAGGCGCGGCACCTGGCCGATCGCGCAGATGACGAGGTCGGCGTCGATGATGTCGCCGTTGGCCAACTGCACACCGGAGGCGCGGTCGTCGCCGAGCACCGCCTCTACGCCCACACCGGCGCGCACCTCGACACCGCGGTCGGTCGCCCAACGCAGCACGCGCTCGGCGACCTCGAGGCCGAGCGGGCGGGCCATCGGCTCGGGTGCCGCTTCGAGCACCGTGGCGGTGTGGCCGTGCGCGACCGCTGCTGCAGCAGCCTCCATGCCGATGAAGCCGCCGCCGATGATCGCGAGGCGCTTCGGGCCGGTGGCCAGGATGTCGCGGATCGCAAGCGCCTCATCCATGCGCGTGATGCGGAACACGCCCGGCTGATCGAGGCCGGGAATCGGCACCTCACGCGGGGCGCAGCCGGTGGCGATCACCAGGGCATCCCAAGCGATCTCGGAGCCATCCGACAGCGTGGCCGTCTTGGCGACCGGGTCGGCCGCCGTCACGGAGACGCCGAGGCGCAGATCGATGCCGTCCTCCGCGTACGCCCCGATCGCCGGCTTGACGACCTTGTCGAGGTCGGCCGTGCCGACGATCACCGACTTCGACAGCGGCGGCCGATCGTACGGCGGTGTCTCCTCATCGCCGACCAAGACGATCTCGCCCTCGTAACCGACGCGGCGCAACGTCAGCGCCGTGGCGCGGCCAGCCATGCCGCCGCCGACGATCAGGGCGATCGCCATTTCGTCAGACCTCGACGAGGACGTTGTCGCCGTCCATGGTGACAGGGAAGACCTGCACCGCTTCGGTGGCGGGCGGCGCGTCGGGGTCGCCGGTCTCGAGGTTGAAGGCGCTGCCGTGCAGCGGGCACTCGATGGCCATGTCCTCGGCGAGGAAGTCGCCCTCGCTCAGCGACGCCTCCGCGTGCGGACAGTCATCGCAGATCGCGTGAACCGTGTTGCCAATGCGCACGACGCAGAGGCGCGTGCCGTCCGCCTCGGCGAACGTGGGCGTACCTTCGGGGAAATCGGCCAACGAGCCGATCGAGACCTGTGCCATGGAGGAACTCCTTGTCGTGGTGTGTCCCCAGCGTGGGGGCCGTTGATGAGATTGCGTTGCGCGGAAGATTAGGCGGCGGTGAGCCGGCCGACGAGCAACTGCCCGTCGATCGAGCCGAGCAGCGGGTCAACGGCGTGCTCGGGGTGCGGCATCAGGCCGCAGACGTTGCCCGCCGCGTTGGTGATGCAGGCGATGCGATCCGTCGCGCCGTTGATGTCCTCGCTGTAGCGCAACAGGATCTGGCCGTTGGCCTCGAGCTCGGCGAGCCCCTCCTGCGGGTGGAACCAGGCACCGTCGCCGTGCTTGACGGGCACGGTGATCGTGTCGCCGACGGGGCGGTTGCCGATCCACGGGGACGCGGCCTCGACGATCAGGTCCACGTCGCGGCAGATGAAGCGCTGGCCGTGGTTGGGCGTGAGGATGCCGGGCAGGAGGTCGGCCTCGCAGAGGATCTGGAAGCCGTTGCAGATGCCGAGCACCGGGCCACCGGCGGCGGCGAACTCGGCCACCGCACCCATGATCGGCGCGAAGCGCGCGAGCGCTCCGCAGCGCAGGTGATCGCCGTAGGAGAAGCCGCCGGGCAGCAGGATCGCGTCGACGCCCTGCAGGTCGGTGTCGCCGTGCCAGAGCGGCACGGGCGTGCCACCGACGGTCGAGACCGCGCGCAGCGCATCGCGATCGTCGAGCGAGCCGAGGAACGTGATGACGCCGACCCTAGCCAACGATCACCTCGAAGCCCTCGATCAGGTCGTTCGAAAGCACCTTCGCCGCGGCCTCCTCGCCGATGCGCTTGGCCTCCGCCGCGTCGTCGGTATCGACGTCGAGGTCGAAGATCTTGCCGGCGCTGACGGCGGAGACGCCGTAGCCGAGGCCGTTGAGGGAGCGGCCGATGGCCTCGCCCTGGGGATCGCGGATGCCCTGCTTGGGCCGCACGAGGACGGTGACTCTCACCGTTC
>CAJCBN010000265.1 GCA_903960645.1 uncultured Actinomycetes bacterium
GAGACGAGGAAGCCGCGGGAGGTCCCGCCCTTTTGCTTCGCGATCAACACCGCGAGGATCCCGACGACGATCGCCGCGATGCCCGTGAGCAGGCCGATCGTCAGCAGCACCGACGAGTCGCGGATGGCGCCGATCAGGCTGATGATCACGGTGACCACGCCGAACATCAGAGCGAAGCTCATCGTCGTGGTCGCGTCCGGCTTGGCCGGGGCGGCGTGGTGGTGATCAGCGTGGTCGGACATGCGGTGTTCCTCCGAAGTTCTGCCGGTATCGTGGCACAAGATCCGCCGGAGCGTCAGCCCAGCGCGCGCACGGCCGCGACCACGGCGTCGGCGGTCAGGCCGAACTCCTTGGCCACGGTGCCGCCGGGCGCCGAGGCGCCGTAGTGGTCGATGCCCACGCTGCTGCCGGCGTCGCCGACCCAGCGCTCCCAGCCGTGCGTCGTGCCGGCCTCGAAGCTGACGCGACGGGTGATCGCCTTCGGCAGCACGGACTCGCGGTACGCGGCGTCCTGCTGCGCGAACAGTTCCCAGCACGGCATCGAGACGACGCGCACCTGGTGGCCCTCGGCCTGCAGGGTCTCGCGGGCGGCGACGGCGTCGTGCACCTCGGAGCCCGTGGCGATGAGGATCGTGTCGGGCGTGCCGCTCGCGGCCTCGATCAGGACGTAGGCGCCCTGGTGGAGCCCCTCGGCCGGCGCGAACACGGTGCGGTCGACCGTCGGCAGGTTCTGGCGCGTCAGGATCAGCGCCGTCGGGCCGGTGCGGTTGAGCAGCGCGGCCTTCCACGCCTCGCGCACCTCGTTGGCGTCGCCGGGGCGGATCACCGTCAGGTTCGGGATCAGGCGCAGCGACATCACGTGCTCGATCGGCTGGTGCGTGGGACCGTCCTCGCCGACCCAGACCGAGTCGTGCGTCCAGACGTACGTCACCGGCGTCTTCGACAGCGCCGCGACGCGAACCGCGCCGCGCATGTAGTCGGAGAACACGAGGAACGTGGCGCCGAAGGCCCGCAGGCCGCCGTGGACGTTCATCGCGTTGAGGATCGCGCCCATGCCGTGCTCGCGGATGCCGAAGTGCAGATTGCGTCCGGCGTAATCGCGCTCGGAGACGCTCAGCCCGTCGTTGATGTGCGTGTTGTTCGACGGTGCGAGATCGGCGGAGCCGCCGACGAACTCGGGGATCGCCGCCGCGAGGGCCTGGATGACCTTGCCGCTCGACGAGCGTGTAGCCAGGCCCTTCGCATCTGCCTCGAAGACGGGCAGGTTCGCGTCCCACCCCGCGGGCAGGTCGCCCGCCAGCGCGCGCTCCAGCTCGGCCGCGAGCTCGGGGTGCGCGGCGCGGTAGGCCTCGAACTTGGCCTCCCAGGCCTCGCGGGCCTCAACGCCACGCGCCCTGTGGTCCATGTGCGCGGCCACGTCGTCCGGCACGAGGAACTGCTCGTTCTCGGGCCAGCCGTAGTTGGCCTTCGTGAGCTTGATCTCCTCCTCACCGAGCGGCGCGCCGTGCGCGTCGGACGTGTCCTGCTTGTTCGGCGCACCCGGCGCGATGTGCGTGCGCAGGACGATGATCGACGGGCGGTCGTCACGATGCGCGGCGGCGAGCGCGTTGCGCACGTCGTCGAGCGTCCAGCCGTCCTCGAGGCGCTGCGCGTGCCAGCCGAGCGCCTCGAAGCGCTGCGGGATGTCTTCGGTGAACGCCAGGCCGGTGTCGCCTTCGATCGTGATCCGGTTGTCGTCGTAGATCATCGTCAGCTTGCCGAGCTTGAGGTGCCCGCCGAGCGACGCGGCCTCCTGCGCCACGCCCTCCATCAGGTCGCCGTCGGAGCAGATGCCGAACACGCGGTGGTCGATGATCTCGTGGCCGGGGCGGTTGTAACGCGCGGCCAGCATGCGCTCGGCGAGTGCGAAGCCGACCATGTTGCCGACGCCCTGCCCGAGCGGGCCGGTCGTGACCTCGATGCCCGGCGTGTGCCCGAGCTCGGGGTGGCCCGGGGTCAGCGAGTTCCACTGGCGGAACTGCTTGAGGTCCTCAAGCGAGACGTCGTAGCCCGTCAGGTGCAGCGTCGCGTACTGGAGCATGCAGGCGTGGCCCGGCGACAGCACGAAGCGGTCGCGGCCCGCCCAGTGCGGCTGCTGCGGGTCGTACTGCAGATACTCGTTGTAGTAGAGGTACGCGATCGGCGCGAGCGCCATCGCGGTGCCCGGGTGACCCGAGTTCGCCTTCTGCACACCGTCCATCGCCAACGTGCGGATGGTGTTGATTGAGCGGTCGACGAGATCGGTCACGAAGGTCCTCCGGAGGATGCCTGGGAGCGGTTGGCGACGCGACGCTCGCGGAAGGCGAGCATGCCACGTCGGATGGGGATGCCGATGAAGCAGCCGATGACGGCGCCGATCGCGCCGGACAGCCAGCCACCGATGCCGAGCCCCGGAATCCACATCAGCGAGCCGAGGATCGCGAAGCCGAGGGGCAGCCAGAACGGGCGCAGGGTGGCGCCGAGGATCGCGAACGGGATGATCATCGCCGCGCCGAGGCCGAGCCACATCGCCTGGAACTGGGACATCTCCCGTCAGCCTACCCGAGCATCCCATCTGTCGCCGGGGCGACGACGACGCGTAGGCTGTAGCCCGTGAGCGACCTGTTCTCCAGCGCCGCCGACGACCGCCGCCGCGCGGTCGCACCGCTGCCCGAACGTCTGCGCCCGGATGACCTCGGGCTGATGGTCGGTCAGGAGGCGCTGATCGGCGCGGGCCGCCCGCTGCGGCGCGCGATCGAAGAGGACCGCGTCGGCTCGATGATCCTGTTCGGCCCGCCCGGCACGGGCAAGACGACGATCGCCCGCATCGTCGCCGTGCGCACCGGGGCCTCCTTCGAGGAGCTGTCCGCCGTCGACGCCGGCAAGGCCGACGTCCGCGCCGTGACCGAGCGCGCCAAGGACCGCCTCGCGCACGACGGCCGCCGCACGATCCTCTTCCTCGACGAGATCCACCGCTTCACGAAGGCCCAGCAGGATGCGCTGCTGCCGCTGGTTGAGTCGGGCCTGATCATCCTGATCGGCGCGACCACCGAGAGCCCGCACGTCGGTGTCATCTCCGCGCTCCTGTCGCGCTGCACCCTCTACGAGCTCGTCGCCCTTCAGCCCGAGGACCTCGGCCGCATGGTCGACCGCGGCGCCGAGGCGCTCGGCGTGACGGTGGACGCCGACGCCCGCGACGCGATCGCCCGCGCGGCCGGTGGCGATGGACGCGCCACGCTCGCCCTGCTCGAGGCGGCGGCCGCCGCCCGCCCGGACGACGCCACCGTGGTCACCGAGGAGCTGGTCGCGCAGGTCGGCCGCATCCCGATCCGCTACGACCGCGAGGGCGACCTCCACTACGACGCGATCTCCGCCTTCATCAAGAGCATGCGTGGCTCCGATCCCGACGCCGCGCTGTGGTGGCTGCACACGATGCTCGAAGGCGGCGAGGACCCCCGCTACGTCGCGCGCCGCCTGATCGTCTTCGCCTCGGAGGACGTCGGCAACGCCGATCCGCGCGCCCTCCCCCTCGCCGTCTCGACGGCGCAGGCGATTCAGGAGATCGGCATGCCCGAGGGCCGCATCCCGCTCGCTCAGTGCGTCACCTACCTGGCCCTCGCCCCCAAGTCGAATGCCGCCTACGCGGCCGGCGATGCGGCGCGCGCCGCCGTGCGCGAGTACGGCACGCGCCTGCCGCCCGACCACCTGCGCGACGGCTCGCACTCCGGCGCCAAGGCGCTCGGGCGCGGCGTCGGCTACCAGTACCCGCACACCGCCGGCGGCTTCGTCGCCGATCAGCGACACCTCCCCGAGGACCTGGCGCACCTGCGCTTCTACGAGCCGACGGCCATGGGCTTCGAGGCCCGGCTCGGCGAGATCCTCGCGGA
>CAJCBN010000266.1 GCA_903960645.1 uncultured Actinomycetes bacterium
CACGAGCTCCAAGGCGCGCCAGGCGGCTCGGCTGTTGACGCCGGGGGAGCCGAGATGGAGATCAGAGACGTGAGCGATGCGCAGGCCCCGCACGCGCGGGTCGAGATGTGGCAGACGCAGGTCGCGCTCGATCCGGACGACCGCGATTGCCTCAGCAGCACCGGCCGCGAGGCCGGCGGCGGCGATTCCGATCAGGGGGAGCAGTGGCACAGTCACAGCCTAGCCGCCGCCTGCAGGCTCCTTGCCGGGGAAGGCCGCGGCGAAGCCGCAGGTTCCCCACAGACCGCGTCCCTGCCGCTCGGCGCTGCGGACCCGGCGCGCCAGCTCGGGCGCGTCGGCCGTGTTGGGAGCGATCGGCAACGCTCGTGCGAAACCCGAGAGGGCGAGCACCCGCGCGAGATCGCGGCCCGCGATCGGGCCGTCCTGCGGCTCGACGCTCGCGAGCAGCCGGTCGTAGCGGTCCCGCTGCTCAAGGGCCGGTATGACCAGCACCTTGCGACCCTCGACCCAAGCCGCGGTGGCCGCCGCCGCCTCCGGGCCGAAGCATCCCCCGGGCTTGCCGGGATGCTCGATCTCCGGCGTATCGATACCAACGATGCGCACGGGCCCCTCGTAGTCGGGCAGCCGGACCCGTACCGTGTCGCCGTCCACCACCTCGAGCACCTCGCCGAGCCCCGCGGCGACCGGGCCGCTGCTCACCGGGGCGGCAGCAGGCGGCAGCTCCACGAGCCGAGCGACCAGCACGGCGCCGATCACAACCAGGATCACGATCAACAGCGGGAGTCGTCGGCGCATGCCCATACGGTGACGCAGCCGTGCGCGTGCGGAGCGCCTAAACGCGCGCGGGCTGCGACGCGTCCGTCAACGGAGCGATCACATCGAAGTACTCGACGGCGTGCTTACCCGTGCTCCCGGTCGCGCGCCAGTCGTACCATGCCGCGGCAACGATGGACATGCCGCCCGGCAGGAGACGAAGCAGGACGCCGGCCGTGCGACGGCGGGCGATACTGGTGACGATGTCCGTGGCGACGGCCGTGCCGAGCGCGAACGCCGCCTCCGCGGGGATCGCACCGGTGCGCAGCTCGGCGACCGGGATCTCCAGGTCGTGCACGCGGATGATGTCGCCGTCGATCTCCGCCGCCCCGCAGGACAGGCCGAGGACGAGCAGGATGTCGAGGCGCCGCAGCTCGGTCTGCTGGACGTCGAGTCCGCGCAGATGCGCGAGCGCCAGCACCATCCGCGCCTCCGCGACCGTGCGGACCAGCTGGTCGGCGACCGCTGTGGCCAGCTCGACCGCTGTGCCAGCCCCGGGGATGACAGCCGGCAGCGCACTGACCGCACCGCGCGCTCCACCGCGCCACGCGGCATCGCGCACCACCTGACGCTCGAGCGCCCGCTCGTCGAGCTCGCTGCGCACCACGCGCGTGACATCCGCACGTACGGCGGCACTGCTCGCGAACTGCCCGACGGCGAAATCAATTGCCACCAGCATGCTGCCGCCGATGCGCTCGATCAGCGGTGCGATGCCCATGACAGCGACGTCGTGAACGCCCGCCAGCGAGGTGTTGCGCGACGAACCCTTCAGCACGGCGCCGGTCATGCCCTCGCGGAGAAACGGCAGGGCCTGCGTCGCGACGGCGAGAGCACGCGGCGAGCGCGCTGCACTGAGCGCTGCGGCCGCACCACCTTGGATGAGCTTGCGCTTCAGCGCCATGCGGCCAAGCCTACCCGACGGCCGGCGAAGCCGGGTCTAGGCTCCGGTGCCCGTGCCCACCACGGACGGCACCTTGAGCTTCGCCTTGATCTCGGGGCTCAGGCGCGTGACGTGACGCTTGAACTTGAGCTCGGACTCCTCGATGCCGGCGGCAGCGCCCAAGAGCTGGGCGAGGTGCAGGATCGGGATCTGATAGTCATGGCCAGAGAAGGCAGCTGCCTTGCGCTGCCAGGCGTCGAGCGACAGATGGCAGAGCGGGCACGGCGTGACGATCACGTCGGCGCCGGCATCCGTTGCCTGCTGCAGCGGCTGCACGAGCTCGCCGAGCGCGACGTCTTCGCGCGCCAGCACGATCGGGAAGCCGCAGCACTTGACCTTGGCGGGATAGTCGATCGGCTCGGCACCGCAGGCGGTGATCAGGCGCTCCAGGGATTGCGGGCGATCGGAGTCCTCGAAGCCGAGGATCTTCGCGGGACGCAGGATCTGGCACCCGTAGAACGGCGCCACCTTGAGGCCCTCGAGGCTCTTGACGGCGATGCTCTTGAAGCGGTCGTAGCCTTCGCCGGCCGAGACCTCCCAGAGCAGGTGCCGAATGTCGACCCCACCCTGGTACGTCGCGGCACCAACCTCGCGGAGGTTGTCGTTGACGCGGTTGAGCACCGCGGCATCCTCCTGCAGGGCCTTGTTGGCCTGGCGCAGGTTGAGGGTGCAGACGTTGCAGATCGTGAGGATCGTGTCGCAGCCCATCTGCTCGGCCTGGCCGAGGATGCGGGCGGAGATGTGCAGGTAGTAATCCGGCTTCGCCTCATGGATGTCGCCCGCGCCGCAGCACGTGACGCTCGGCATGTCGACCAGCTCGATCTGCAGCTTCTTGGCGATCGCACGCGTCGAGGAGTCGAGCTCCTTCTGCGAGAGGCTGGCGAGGCAACCGGGGTAGTAGGCGTAGCGCTCCTGCATGTTCAGTCTCCCTGGACGGCGTCGGGGTGCTTGGCCGTGGCGCGCCGCGGCTGTCCCTTCGCCTCTTTTTCAAGCAGCTTCCAGAGCCGCTTGACCTCGTCGTTGTCCTTCGCCTTGTGCGGGCTCAGGGGATTCGGCACCTTGCCGGCGCGCGCGAGCTGCAGCGCGAACGGAATGTCCTTGATGGCGTTGATCGGGCCGATCGTCTTCGGCACCAGCTCCGTCTCGCGGAGGTAGCCGCCCTTGTACGTCGAGTCGACGAACACCTTCGCGTGCTTGGCACCCTCATCGCGCGTGAAGCCCTCCTTGAAGGACTCGGCACCGAGCTTGGCGATCGCATCGCGCGGATCGACGTGCTTCGGGCAGCGCTGATTGCAGAAGTAGCAGCGGGTGCAGTCCCAGATGCCGTGCGCACCGTTGAGATCGCGCAGCCGCTCGCGGGTGTCCTGATCGCGGGCGTCGCCGACGAAGCGGTACGCCTTGGCGAGCGCTGCGGGTCCGAGGAACTCCGGATCCGACTCCATCGAGTTGCACTCGGAGACGCAGCAGCCGCAGAGGATGCAGAGCGACTCCTTGTGGATCTGGTCCGAGGCCTCCTGCGCGACGCGCCACTCCTTTTCCGGCACCTCGACGTCCTTGGTGTCGAGGTACGGCTTGACCGCGCGGATCTTCTGCCAGAACGGCGCCATGTCGACGACGAGGTCCTTGATCACGGGCAGGTTGCCCATCGGCGAGACGGTGATCCGATGGCCAGCGTCGACGAACTTCTTCATCGGCGTCTTGCAGGCCAGCGCGGCACCGCCGTCAACGCGCATGCCGCACGAGCCGCAGACCGCCATCCGGCAGGACTTGCGGTACGAGAGGGAGCCGTCGTGCGTGTCCTTGATCGCGTCGAGCGCGTCGAGCACGGAGGCCGTGACCGGGATCGTCACCGTGAAGTCGTCGAAGCGAGACTTCTTGGTCTCCGGGTCGTAGCGGCGCACGCGCAGCGTGGCCTCCATCGTCTCGGTGTCGTACGCACCCTTGAGGGTGGTGAAGTGGGCGTTCTTGATCTCGGTCATCTCAGTAGCTCCGCGCCAGGGGCTGATGCTTGGTGATCGTGACGGGCTTGTAGTCCAGCCGGACCTGCCCGTTGTCGCTCCAGTTGAGCGTGTGCTTCAGCCACGTGTCGTCGTCGCGCTCGGTGAAGTCGAGGCGCGAGTGGGCGCCACGGCTCTCCTTGCGGGCGAGGGCGCTCGTGACGAGGCAGTCGGCGCACTCGAGCAGCGAGTTGAGCTCGAGGGCCTGCGTGAGGTCGGTGTTGAAGATCGAGCCGTGATCGTCGATCTTCAACGTCTTGGCGCGCTCGCGCAGCTCGAGGACCTTCTCCTGGCACTCGGCCAGCGCGGCCTCGGTGCGGTAGACGCCGGCCTTGTCGTACATCGTCTTCGCGAGCTCCTCGCGCAGCACGCCGGGGCGCTCGCCCTCGGAGTTGTTGACGATCGAAGCGATGCGGCGATCCTCATCGGCAAGGACGCCGGGCTCGATGCGCGCACCCGTGTCGCCCTGCTCCTTGGCACGCTCGGCGGCGAACTGCCCGGCACGGCGGCCGAACACGATCGTCTCCATCAGCGAGTTGCCGCCGAGGCGGTTGGCACCGTGGACGGAGACGCAGGCGACCTCGCCGGCGGCCCAGAGGCCCGGCACGATCGTCTCGCCGTTGAGGTCACAGTCGACGCCGCCCATCATGTAGTGGGCGCCCGGGCGGACCGGAATCGGCTGCTCGATCGGATCAACACCGGCGTAATCCATGGCCAGCTCGCGGCTGCCGGGCAGACGCGACTTGAGCTTCTTCCAGCCGAGGTGCGTGAGGTCGAGCATCACGCAACCGTCGACGCCGCGGCCGTCGGCGATCTCCCGCCATTCGGCGCGCGAGACCACGTCGCGGGAGGCAAGCTCCATCGCGTTCGGGGCGTCTTCGACCATGAAGCGGTCGCCGTCCTTGTTGCGGAGGTACCCGCCCTCGCCGCGGCAGCCCTCGGTGATCAGGACGCCGTTCGACTTGAGG
>CAJCBN010000267.1 GCA_903960645.1 uncultured Actinomycetes bacterium
CGACCTCGCCGTGTCGCTGATGCCCTGCACCGTCGGCTACGGCGAGATCGGTGCGCGGCTGCTCGCCGACCCCGCGACGGACCTCGGCGAAGGCAACCCCTACGCGCCGTGGATCAGTGCGTACGGCGGACAGGGCTTTCAGGACGGCGTGGTGGACGCCAGCGAGCGGCTCGAGCGGCTGTCGCTTCGCCACGGCGGCAGTGAGCGCTTCGAGCAGCTCTGCGCGATCTTCGCCGAGGCCGCCCGCCTCGAGGCGGCGTTCTGGCAGATGGGCATCGACCGCGGCAGCGCGGCCTGACGGCTCAGCTCGGCTTGGCTGCCGCGAAGCGGTCGCGACCTGCCTGGATCAGCGCCTTGGCCGCCTCGCGGTCCTCCCACTCGCCGATCGTCACCGTCTTGTGCTCCTCGAGGTCCTTGTAGACGGAGAAGAAGTGCGCGATCTCCTCGAGCAGCGCCGGGTTGAGGTCCGACAGGTGCTCGTTGTGCGACCACGAGGGATCGTCGTGCGGGATCATCAGCAGCTTCGGATCGTCGCCCTCCTCGTCGTGCATGTGCAGCACGCCGACCGGGTCGCAGGGGATCAGGCAGCCCGGGAACGTCGGCTCCGTCAGCAGCACCAGGACGTCGAGCGGGTCGCCGTCCTCGCCGAGCGTGTCGATCAGAAAGCCGTAGTCGGTGGGGTAGTGCGTGCTCCCGCGCAGCGTACGGTCGAGCACCACCGTGCCGTACGTCTCGTCGTACTCGTACTTGTTGCGGCTCCCCTTCGGGATCTCGATGTACGCGACGGGAATGGTCTTCGGGGTGTGCTTCACGCTTGGATCGTCTCACACATGGCGTGGGCGGGGTCGCGCGCTCGGCAGCGAGGCCCGTCTCACCGGTGCTGATAGCATCGGCGGGTGAGCGCCAAGAAGGTCATCCTCGTATGTCTCGGCGTGGTTGCGGCGGCCATCCTGCTCAGCACGCTCAGCCATCGCGTCGCGGCCGAGCGCCAGCAGGACGCGCTCGACGCCTTCTACGCCACGCCGCCCGACGTCGCCGCCGCGGCACCGGGTGCCGTCTTGCGTCGCGAACCCCTGCCGAGTCTCCAGATCGCCGGGGCCCGCACCTATCGGCTCCTGTACCGCACCGAGCGAACCGACGGCTCCGCCGCAGTGTCCGGTGCGATCGCGATCGTCCCGACCGCAGCGCCGCCTGCCGCGGGGCGGCCCGTGCTGGCGTGGGCCCACGGCACCGTCGGCCTCGGGCGGGGCTGCGCCCCCTCGCGCCGCGTGCACCCGCTGCAGTCGGTGCCGTGGCTGGCCGATGCCGTCGCCAACGGGTTCGTCGTCATCGCCCCCGACTACGCGGGCCTCGGCACCGCCGGGCCCAGCGAGTACCTGATCGGCCGGGCCGAGGCCAACGACATCACCAACGCCGTGCGCGCCCTCGACAACGTGCCCGACGCCGCACCCGAGCGGCGCTGGTCCGTGATCGGCCACTCCCAGGGTGGCCACGCCGCGCTCTGGACGGCGCAGCTCGCCCCCGAGCTCCTGCCCGAGCGGCCGCTAATCGGCGTCGCCGTCGGCGCGCCCGCCGCGAACCTCTCCGCGATCGTCAACGAGCAGTGGGACGGTGGCATCGGCTGGCTGATCGGCGCCGCCATCGCCACCTCGTGGCCGAGCGCGTATCCCGAGGCCAACCTCGATAGCGACATCTCCCGCCTCGGACGGCTCTACACGGGCCCCGTGGCCGACGCGTGCCTCGGCGAGGGCGTCCCCGTCCCGCCGCTCCTCGGCTTCCTCGCCGCCGCCGTGGGCCTCCCGTTCTTCGACGCCAACCCCAACGATGATCCGCGCATCGCCGCGCTCGTCGAGGAGCAGACGCCGCAGCCGCTGCCATCCACGCTGCCGCTGCTGATCGCCCAGGGCACGGCTGACACCGTCATTCCGCCCGACACCAATGCGGCGCTCCAACTCGAGTGGTGCGCCGCCGGTTCGAACCTCACGATGGACTGGCTGGGTGGCGTCGGCCACATCGCCGCCGGCCCGATCGTCGGCACCCTCGGCGTGCCGTGGCTGCGGGCGATCTTCGACGGCGAGCGGCCCCGGCCCCGCTGCGACTTCGTGCCGCCCGTGCCGGTCGCCGGGTCGGTGCTGGGCGAAGCGGTCAATATCGGCAGCTAGGTCCTCGCGCGGTCTGACGGGTAGCGCTCCCGCATCCGGCGACTACGTCACGCCGAGCAGCAGGGCCGCCTCGAGCGAGGCACCGACCGTCAACGCGACGAGGTGGCTCTCCTCATCGAGGATCTCGTGGATCG
>CAJCBN010000268.1 GCA_903960645.1 uncultured Actinomycetes bacterium
CCGTAGCGCTCGGCTCGACGTCGAGCGCCCGCGCCGCCGTCAGCTGCCAGCGGGCCGGGCCGGACCGGGCCCTACCCACCGTCCACGGCGTTCCGTCCCGCCACGAACGCCGCCAGCACTCCACCGGCCGCGATCGGCACGAGACCGAGCGCGCCGAATCGTCCCGCGCCGTCGCCGAGGACACCGATGCCGAGCGCCGCGGTGATCACCAGGCCGAGGGAGGCGATGGCACCGACCGTCACGGGGCCGAGCTTCGGCAGCGCCCATAGACGGGAGAGCTGGGGGACGAGGGTGCCGCCGATGGCGGCCAGGGCGATCAGCCCCACGTACTGCGGAGACAGCGCAAAACCCGCCACACCCTCGAAGACCAGCGCGAGCACGGCGCAGGTGACACCGGCGACGCCGAGCGAGACGAGGCTGACCTCAACGGCATCGCTCGCCGCGAGCGCCGCGTCGGCGACGAGCAGTGCGCCGGCGAACAGCAGCGCGCTCACGAGGGCGAGCAGCACGCCCGTCGGTGCCGCGCCGACCCCCACGACGATCGTCAACGCGCCCGCCACGATGAGCGCGGCGATCAGCAGGTTCACCTTCGACGGCAGACGCCGCCCGCGCAGGGCGATCATCAGCACGATGCCCGCGGGGTACGTCATCAGGAGCGCGGTGGCCGCCACGGCGCCGACGTCTGAGATCGATGCGTAGAAGGCCGCGAAGCTGAGGCCGTTGAGCAGCCCCGAGAGCGCCGCGAGCTGGCGAGAGCGCGCCACGGGCGTCTGCGACGGGGGGCGGGCCATGCGCACGAGCAGGACGCCGAACGTCGCGCCCGCGAACAGGAAGGTGCTGATCGCGAGGGGGTGGCTCGCCTCGAGGGCCATGGCGAGGAGCGCGAAATCTGCCACCCCCGTGATCGCGACGGCGGCGCACAGCACCGCGACGACCAGCACGGTGCTCCGTGCCGCAGCGCCGTTGCCGACGCGGTAGCCAGCGACGAGCAGCGATGCGCCGCTGAGGATCGCCACAGCCAGCATCGCGTTGAACGCCTGGTACGGCGGCGTCGTGCCACTGAACGGCGCCTGTCCCTCGACGGAGGCGACCACGACGCCGGCGAGCGCCAGCACCATCGCCGCGGTGCCCCAGGCCATCCCGAGCCGGGCGGACGCGGCGCCGGCGAGGATCAGGGAGAGCACGCCCCACCACGGCTCGCCGGTGGCCACCATCGCGCCGGACGCGAGCGCGACAGCACCCACGGCGACGTAGCCCGCCGGTCGTCGCACCTCGTGAGCGATGCCCGGTCCGGACCACACGAGCAGCGCCGCACCGAGCACGACGTACCCGCCGAAGTCGCCGAGCACCCAGAACGCGAAGACGCCGAGGGCATCCTCGGGCCCGGCGAGGAAGCCGTGCAGCTGGAGGCCGATGATGCCGGCGACGGCGGCGGCAACGGCGAGCCCCGCGGCGATCGCCAGATAGCGCGCCGTGCTGCCAAGGTCGTCGATCCACGCACGGTGCCGTTGGATCAGGGTCGCGCCGATCAGCACGGTGGCGAGATGACACGCGACGGACAGCACGATCCACGTCGGCAGCCGCTCGCCGGCGACGAGCTGGCCGATGACGTCGCCGATCACGAACGCGGGCCACAGCGCGCGCCCGCGGCGGGCGAGCACCGCGACGCCGACGCCGAGCGGCAGAAAGACGGGCGAGATGTTGGTCACCGGCAGCGCCACCGTGGACGAGGCCCAGGTCGCGATCACCACCGCTGCGGCGAGCACCGCGCCGACCAGCCACCGGCTCGCCGGCGGCACGGCGCGCGGCAGGAGCGCGTTGGCGTCGTTCATCGACGCGCCGAAGGGCATTGCCATGAGGGCAGCATAGGTCGCGCGTACTGCGCCGGTGATCGGGGCCGGGGCCAGCACCGCCACAGCTCAGGCGCGACCGATCCCACCGACGGGTTCACCCCATGCGCGCCCGAACGCCGCGGATGGGTATTCTGCGCGGCGGGCCCCCATCGGCTAGCGGCCTAGGCCACCGCCCTTTCACGGCGGCTACACGGGTTCGAATCCCGTTGGGGGTACTTCGGTTCGGACGGGCTGCCGCTACCGTCCGGCGTGATGGCACCGTCGTTCGTCGGCGCTGTCGTGACGAGAGCGCCGGCATCGCGCACAATGCGTGGGTGGACGCCTCCTGCCAGCGCGACGACCGTCAGCCACGGATCCCCGACGCGGTGCGGCACCGAATCGCGCGGCGGACCGGCGTCGCCGCGGTCGCCTGCACGCTGGCGCTCACCGTGCTCGGCTGCGGAGGGGGCGACAACGAGGCGACACCCCGTTCCCCAACGGCCTCGACCGCAGCCGCCATCAGCGCCGCGGCCACCGCAGCGACTGCGGCGGTTCCCGACCTGCGGGGCGTGGCCGTGGACGTGCGCCGGGACCCCGGTTGAGGCTGTTGCACCTCGTGGGTCGTGTACCTACGCGAACATGGCGCTGACGTGACGGTCGCTGACGATCCTGATCGTGCTGCGTACCGGACGGCCCGCGGCATCGGCGATGACATCGCGTCGTGCCACACGGCCGAGGTCGCCGGCTACGTCGTCGAGGGCCACGTGCCGGCGCAGGCGATCCAGCGCCTGCTCGCCGAGCGTCCGGCCGCCATCGGGCTTGCCCTACCCGGCATGCCTGCGGATTCGCCCGGCATGGGCGGCGACGAGTCGACCTGGGCCGACCAGCCGGTGCTCCTGATCGGTGCCGACGGCACCCGCACGGACTGGGATTACTGACGGGCCGGCGCGCCGCCCCGCTGACCTATACTCGAGCGCCCGAGTGACTGGAAGCGCGTGGAACAGGAGACGGCCGTCAAGCTCGCCCCCGCTGAGCAGCTGTACGCGCGGCTGAGCTCGGGCCACGGCCGCTTCCTGATCATCGTCGCCACCACGCTCGTCTGGATCCTCAACACCACGCTCGGGCGCTACCTCGTGCGCAAGGACATCCTCGCGGGCTCGGCGGCCGCCATCGAGCGCCCGCTCGAATGGATCGGTACGGCCATCTTCCTCGTCGTCACGGTGAGCCTGATCGTCGTCATCTACAAGCCGTATCCGGCGTGGCTGTTCCGCGTCGCGGCCGTCTACCTGACGTTCTCGGTCGCGCAGGTCGTCGTCAACGTCGTGTCCATGGTGAGCACGGCCAGCGGATCCCAGGATCAGGGCCTCGGTTCGCTGTGGGACGTCGCGGCCGTCTACGGGGTGAGCGTGCTCGTGTTCTCACTGGTCTACGTCGTGGTCGACATCCGCACGCCCGGCGGGGCCTTCGTCTGGCCCAACCGCACCGATGAGGACCCACCGATGCCGCACGTCGTTGACTACCTGTTCATCTCCTTCAACGTCAACTCGACCTACGGTCCGACCTCCGAGGCGGTGGTGTCGCGCGTCGCGAAGGGCGTGATGGTGCTGCAGGTGCTGCTCGCGATCCTGATGCTGACGGTGCTGATCGCGCGCGCGGTGTCTGCGACGTCGTAGCCCGGCGCTCGCGCGGCGGAGCCGCTGGCGTCAGTGCGGTGCGGGCAGGAGGACGACGCCGTCCTCATCCGCGTAGGCGAGGTCGCCCGGGCGACACGGCACGCCGCGGAACACGATGTCCTCGCCTGCCGTTCCCTGTCCCACGCGCGCCGGCCGCTGCGGGCAGGTGGTGATCGCGAGGACGCCGAGCGGCAGCGCCGCCAGACCGACGGAGTCGCGCACGCAGCCGTCGACGACGATGCCCGCCCAGCCGTTGGCCACGGCCTCGGCACCGACGACATCGCCGACCAGCGCGGTCACGAGTCCACCTCCGCCGTCGACGATCAGTACGCGGCCCTCACCCGGCGTATTGACGAGCTCTTTGACGCGCGTGTTATCGGCATCGCAGCGCACGGTCATCACCGGTCCAGTGAAACGCGTGACGCCGCCGAAGTGGCGCAGGCCGGGCTCCGGAACGCGGATCACGTCGGGGTTGTCATCACAGAGATCGCAGGTGTTCCAGTCGGCCATGGCGGCACTATGGCAGTGCAGCAGTGGCGAGCGGGTCGCGCCCGTACGCAGCCGCGGGACAGCTCCGTCCGACCGCGGCGGAATCCTGTGCCCGTGGAGCTGCTCGACATCGACGGAGTGCAGGTCGCCGTGCGTCGCTCGCCGCGCGCCCGGCGCGTGCGACTCATCGCCAAGGCCGGTCGCGGCGTTGAGCTCGTCCTTCCCGCCCGCGGCGGCGAGGATGCCGGCCGCCAGCTGATCCACACGCACCGCGCGTGGATCGTCGCGCAGTCCGCACGCCTCGACGAGCGCCGGCTCGGCCTCGAGCAGAGCGGCGTCGTCTGGCGTCATGGCACCCCTCTGCCGCTGACGATCCGCCACGCGGAGCGCGCTCGCGTGCTGAGCACCGACGACAGCGTCACTGTCGCCGCGCCCGACGCCGCCAGCGCCGAGCGGATGGTCGAGCGCTGGTACCGCGAGCAGACGCGCCGCGTCGCCACCGCGCTGATCGCCGACCTCCCCGAGCCGCACCCGACCAACCTGCGCATCGCCGACGGCACCTCGCGCTGGGGCTCGTGCAGCCGCACCGGCACCATCTCGCTCTCGTGGCGCCTGATGCTCGCGCCCTTCCATGTACTCGACTACGTCGTGGCGCACGAGCTCTGCCACCTCCGCCACCTCGACCACAGCACGCGCTTCTGGGCCGAGGTCGAGGCGCTGCGCCCCGACTGGCGCGAGGCGCACCAGTGGCTGCGCCAGCACGGCACCGAGTTGCACGCGTACGACCCCGCGTGTGCCGTGCCGCCGCTGCGCGTCGCCGCGTAGTCTCAGACGACCAGCGCATCGAGACGCGAATGCGCGTCGGCGATGCGGTCGGCAAACACGCCGCCGCGACTCGTGGTCGTCCGCGCCGGTGGCACGCCGGTCTCCTGCATCACGGTAAGGCGCTCAGACAGGAGGTCGAGGCTGGCGAGCGCGTCGTCAGTGAGCATCGCCTGCTCTTGCTGATCGCCCGTCAGCTCGACGATGACGGGCACGGCACTGGCGCGGATCAGATCACGATGGATCGTCTCGGCGCAGTCCTCGTCGACGCGATGCTCCGCCATCTCATTGGCTGCCACGGTGATCGCGCCACCCGCCGCCACGCGTGCCCGCACGAAGTCGAGGCGAGCGCGCTCGGCCTGCTCGACATCGCCCAGGCGGCAGATGCGCGCATACTCACGCAGCGTCTGCGCCTGCGCCGCGAGTTCGAGCAGCACGCGGTCGGCGATCACCGGCCGCCAGAGCATCATCACAAGCCAGACCAGAATGGCTGCGGCTCCGGTGGCCATGACACGCGCCGGCGCCGTCTCCGCCAGCGGCGCGCCGGCAATCCAGAACAGCGACAGGGCGAACACGGTGACACCCTCTGTCGCAATCAGGTAGTTGGGTGCGGCGAAGGCGACGATGACCGCCGTCGCAACACCCACCAGCACGATCGCGAACACATCGCCACCGCCGATGGCAAACGCCACCGACACGACGGTCACGCCGACGACGGTACCGAAGAAGCGCTGCACCAGGCGGATCGCCGAATCGCTGAGGCCCGGCTTGGTCAGCCAGGCCACCGTCATCGGGAGCCAGTAGGCATGCGGCAGCGGGAAGATCGTCTCGGCGATCAATGTGCCAACCGTGAAGGCCAGCGCGAGCCGAGCACCGTGGATCACGAATGGTCGGTCCAACGTCGGCAGGCGACGCGGGCCGGCGAACGCATCGCTCGGGATGCGCAGCAGCGGTCCGCACTCGGCGCGACGCCCGATTGGCCAGTCACCCTGCGCCAGCGCGGCCGCCCGTTCGAGGTCTCGTCGAATCGACGTGATGATCGCCACGCGCTCCGTGGGCATTGCTGCAGCGGTCTCCTCTGCCACGCGCTGGAATGCCACCAGCGCGGGAGCGATCCGCCGACGCAGGACCGGCACGTGCATCGCGTCAGCGATGCGCAGCGTCAGCGTGGCGGCCACGGCCATCAGCGCCTCGATCGCAACGGTCTGGTGCTCCTCGCGTTCCTCCCGTTCCGCCGCGAGCGCGAAGAAGCCCACCCGCGTGTGGTCGCAGACCTCGACGAGTTCCTCGAGCCAGGCGCGACTCGTGCCCTCTGCCCCGCTCAGCGGAATCCGCTCGCGCGCGGTATTGATGCGCGTGGCCGCGGTGATCGCGGGGATGCCTCGCGCATCGTGCTTCAGCGAGTAGCCGAGCGCGCGGTAGGCGATGAAGACCTCGGAGCGAATCTCCTCGAGTCGTCGGAGCAGCGCGGGAATGGTGATGACGGCGACCTGGATCGAGCCGCCGAGCAGCACGAAGAACGCAACCTCTGGGGCATCGCCGATCGGCTGCGGTGTGCCGCTGAAGACCGCGAAGGCCACCAAGCCGACCATGCCGGCGACGCCAGCTCGAACACCCGCGATGCCCACGTAGCCAAGCGCGAAGGCGATCAGTGCCGCCATCGCGAGGTGCAGGGGCAGCGAATCGGCGACCAGCACGGCCAGCGCGGTGCTCCCGGCGATGAACAGCGTCGTGAGCCCCATCGCCCGGACGCGAATGCCGAAGGTGCCGGACGGATCGACGAGGACCGCGAGCACCGAGCCAATCGTGATCGGCAGCGCGACCGTCGGATCGGTGTACGTAGCGGCCAAGGTCAGCGCGGCCACGACGCCGCCGCGGAGCGGACCGACCCGCAGGACGCCGGCCCAGTCGATCAACTGCGCGGTCCGTAGGACACGCTTGGCCGCACGGCTCTGCTGCACGAAACGATCCTAGTTGAACTCCCATTGCGGGGCCTGAATACGGCGTGTGCGGAGACAGCGCCAGCGCGTGCGTCGGCGCGCTACGTTGCGGCTATGACGAATCGCGCTCACCGCATCGCCGTCGTCGGCGCAGGCCCGGCCGGCTTCTATGCCACGGGGCACCTGCTCGACGCCGAGCCCGACATCGAGGTCGACCTCTACGACCGCCTGCCGACGCCATGGGGCCTCGTCCGCCACGGCGTGGCGCCGGACCACCCGAAGATCAAGGCCGTCTCGCGCGTGTTCGAGAAGATCGCGGCGAAGCCCGGGTTCCGCATGTTCGGCAACGTTGAGATCGGTCGCGACATCTCGCACGCGCAACTGATGGAGCACTACGACGGCGTCATCTACGCCTACGGCGCGCAGGCCGATCGCCGCATGGGCATCCCCGGTGAGGACCTACCCGGCTCGCTGCCGGCCACGGCGTTCGTCGCCTGGTACAACGGCCACCCCGACTTCTACGACCTCGATCCGAATCTGCAGATCGAACGCGCCGTCGTGATCGGCAACGGCAACGTCGCCGTCGACGTGGCGCGCATGATGGCGCTCGCCCCCGAGGAGCTCGCGCCGACTGATACCGGCGACCACGCTATCGAGATCTTCAACGCCTCGACGCTCCGGGACATCGTGATCGCCGGCCGTCGCGGCCCGCTGCAGGCCGCGTACACAAACCCCGAGTTGCTCGAGCTCGGCGAGCTGCAGATCGCCGACGTGATCGTCAGCCCCGCGGAGGCCCAGCTCGATGCGCTCAGCCAGGCGGCGCTCGCCGACGCGAGCCTGCCCGACCAGCGCAACGTCGAGGTCGTGCAGGAGTACGCCCAGCGCGCCCGCACCGACAAGCCGCGCACCGTCACCCTGCGCTACCTGCTCTCCCCCCTCGAGATCCGGGGCGATGGCCGCGTCGAGGAGATCGTGATGGTCAAGAACCGCCTGGAGCTGTCGGGCGACGGCACGGTGCGCGCCGTCGCGACCGACGAGACCGAGACGATCCCCTGC
>CAJCBN010000269.1 GCA_903960645.1 uncultured Actinomycetes bacterium
AAGTACTGGCGCGTCGCCGTGCCGATCATCGCCGAGTACGGCTTCTCGATCGAGCAGGCGCCTGACCTATCGGGGCTCGACCTCTCTGAGATCGATCTCGAGGAGGGCGATCTGCGCGGCTTCAACTTCGCGGGCACGAACCTCAGTGGCGCGTTCCTGGCCCGTACGCAGCTCGACGGCGCGAACCTCCTCGGTGCAGATCTCAGCGACGCCGATCTGGCCGGCGCGAGCCTGACGGGCGCGACGATGCCCGATGGCTCCGTGCACGCATAGGCGTGCGGCGCAGCGAGCGGGCCCAGTCGATCCCGATGATCGCGAGCAGGAGTAGGGCGAAGCCGGTGAGGAGACTGGTGGCGTTCATGCTCGGCAGTCGGCGGGCGAGGACGACCGCTTACACGGTGCGTGTCAGCCGCTGAAGGCGCTGGCGAGGAGAAACCACGGGATCAGCATGAGGAGGGCGAGCAGGAGGAGATCTCCGAGATCGAGCCGCCGCGCGATCGCCGCGACGACGAGGGGCAGCAGAATCAACGCGTCCGGCACCAGCGCGCCGAGCGGGGCGACGCTGAAGATCGCCACCGTGGGGGCTCCGTAGAACGCGAGCAGGATCAGCGAGGCGCGCAGGACGAAGCGGCCGTAGCGCTCCGAGCCGTCGTCGGACAGCCAGCGCGGCGGCTGAGCGGGCTCTCGGTCGTCGCCGAAACGCACCATCACCGGCGCCGTCCGGCACCGTCGACCAGCGCCAGGCCACAGCCGATCAGCAGCATGCCAACCACGCCGACGATCCAGACGCCGATGCTCGGCGGCAGGCCCTGGAGAAACAGGAACCACTGGGTGGCCGAGCCCTCAGCCATGGCCTGGTTCTGCACGGTGCAGCCGACGACCAGTGAGACGAGCGCAAAGTAGCCGCCCAGCAAGAAGCACGGGATCGCGAGGAGGATGCGGAGGATCTTCATGCCCGCGAGTCGCGGCGGGCGTCAGCATGCTTACGCCGGGAGTGCGCGTTTGCCGGTGGCGGCCCGCGAGGCTGTCACCTTTGCGATGCGGGTTGTCGCCGTGCCGCCCGTCGGCGTGAAGGTCGTGGTGACCGTCAGGCGCAGGGACGACTGACTGAGTGCCACGCGTGCGCGGGCGTTGAGAGCGCAGGTGACGGTGACGTCGGCGGCCGTGGTCACGGACTGTCGCACGCGGCAGCGCGTCGTGGCCTTGCGGCCCGTGCCGGTGACCGCCGTCTGCGTGATCACGCCTGCGCCTGGCGCCGTGATTGTGGTCACAAGCTTCGAGCTGACGACGCGCGGTCTGCCAATCGCCAGCGTGCGCGTTGTGGTCCCGCCGGTTGGTATACCGGAGGTGTCGGTGCTCGGCATGAGCGGCTTCTCATACGTGATTGCTCCAACGAGCGTGGCCGAGCGACTGACGTTCGTCACCGTCACGTCGGCGGCACCCGCGGCATGCGCGGGCAGGGTGCACGTCATGGTGTTATTGGTGATACGTGTGGCGTTCGTGCACGCCACGCCGCCGACGGTTACCTCCGTGCCGTCGTAGAACTGCGCGCCCGTAATCGTCAGCAGCCCGCCGCCCGCAACAGTGCTCGTTGACGGTGATACAGCGACGATGACCGGTACCTGACCCACGTACGTCCAGGTCATGTCCCTGCCGCCGTTAGTGGCGTAGGAGATACGCCACGTGTCGTGGTACGAGCCCTCGGGATAACCGGTCGGCAGTCCGGTGAAACCCGAGGCCGTCCGTAGTGGTGTGATCGTCGTGCCGAACGGTGCGATGAAGCCATTCACCCAAAAACCCAGCCCTCGCAAGTCTGCGCTGCCCGTGCTCTCGATCTGGGTGTAATCGGTTCCCGGCGTCGTCGTGCGATCGACGACCACGTTGAAAAAGGGTGCGCTGGTGGTCGAGGTGATGGTACCGACCGTCAGCTTGTACGGGTTGCCCGTGCCGATCCCGAAACCCGAGCTGCCGGCAAAGGCGAGGGGGCTGACAATCGTCGCCGTTCCGGCACCCGTGATGGTGGCACCCGACGCAACAGTCGTCGAACTCGGGGTCACCGTGCCGCTGACCATCAGGTCCCCGGTAGTCACGCTCAGGCCGCCCGTGAAGGTGCTCTCGCCGGTGAGCGTCAGCTTGCCCGTGCCGCGCTTTTCCACGCTCAGTACGCCGCCCGAACCTCCATCGGTAATCGCGCCGGTGATGGAACTCGGATTCAGATACGTCGGATCGAAGACGTCGAGAACCAGTTTCCGGGCGCTGCCCGCGACGCCGGCAACGTTGCCGGTGATGACCACGGTTGCAGCCGTAAGGGTGATTGGGTTGCCGGCGATTGAGACCGGTCCGGTGATCGTGAAAACTCCGGTGCCGAGGTCAAGGGTGGTGAGGGGATTGAGTGTGACCGGCCCGCTAAGCGAGACGGCGTTGGCGCCTGGCGAGGTCATCTGTACGGTCCCGCCCACCGCCTGGCCCCCGAGAAACGACGTGGTGTTGAGGCCGAAGATCGTGGCGGAGCACAGCGTGCTGGTCACCGTGACCGATGGCGAGAAGGTGAAGGTGTCGGCAGCAGTGCCATTGACGACCTGGATGTTGCACGTGTTTGACATTGGGATTGTCGTCGTGCCGGTAGCGTCGCCGGTAATCGTCCAACTCGTCGAGGCCCCGCCGATCGTGACACTTTCGGCCGTACTCGACTCGTAGGTGATGACGATCTTGGACGTGGCACCGGCCCCGGTGACAGCAACCGTCGCCGCGCGCGCCGGCGAAGAAACGATGCTCAGAGCGCAGATGGCGAGAAGGGCTGATCCCAGCACAACGGCAAACCGAACCATGCTCGGATGGTACAACGGACGGCCGTTCGGTTCAGGCGCGCGTAAGTCGGCTCTCAGAACTCGTCGTCGCCAGCAACGCCGTAGGTGAACTCGCTCCAGTCCTCCTCGGCGAGCTCCTCAACGTCGTCGATTTCGACCTCGTCTTCAGCGTCGAGCTCGAGGTCGTTGTCTTCATCTTCGGGTGCAGCGCTCATCTCCGCCTCCGTTGGGTGGGGTGCCCCTATGTTCCTGCAATCACGTGCCGTGTCAATAGGCGTGGTGAC
>CAJCBN010000270.1 GCA_903960645.1 uncultured Actinomycetes bacterium
CGAAGACTCGACGGATCATGTGGCGATCCTAGCGCGCGAACTGAGAGGAGAGCCGAACAGCTTCTACCTCAACTCGCCACCTGCACCAAGCTGGACCCGCGTGGTTGAAGGAGCACGATTGGAAATCGTGTAGGCGGGGTTAACCTGTCTCGAGGGTGCTCGGCGCGTGCTGCACGCCACCAAGCACCCGCTCGCCACCAGGTCAGTCGAGACCGGCTTCGCCGCTCTCGAGCAGCAGCGACGAGGGCGCTGGCCAGAATCGACCCTGCAACCTCAACGCCACTGCGCCAGCTTTCGAATCCCTCAACCGCACAACCGTTCAAACGGCGAGCCGAACAGCCATGCCAGATATGCTGCCCCGCGTTGGAGCGGTGTCCGAGTGGTTGAAGGAGCACGATTGGAAATCGTGTAGGCGGGGTTAACCTGTCTCGAGGGTTCGAATCCCTCTCGCTCCGTGTAGAACGGTGTCCGCTACCGTTCTCGCACCCCGGGCGTATAGCTCAGCGGTAGAGCGCTCGCCTCACACGCGAGAAGTCCCTGGTTCGAACCCAGGTACGCCCACTCCCCGGGACCGCCCCTCCGCGGAAAGCCAGCCATGCGTACCGTGATTCTGTTCATCGGCATCATCCTGACGACGGCAACGGTCCTCGCCATGATCCAGTCGATGCTGATGCCGCGCGCGTCACGGTCGATCGTCGCGCACGCGATCACGCACGCTGTCAGTGCCGTCCTGCGGTCGCCCATTCACCTGTTGCGCACGTACCGCGCACAGGATCGGTGGCTCGCGTTCGCACCACCCGTCGCGATCCTGCTCGAACTGGCCGCGTACGTCTCCGTGCTGATCGTCTCGCTCGGACTCGTGGTCTACGGCGTCACCGACCTCAGCCTTGGCCAGGCGTTCTACCAGTCGGGCTCGACGCTAACGACGCTCGGCATCGTCGAGCCAGTCAATGTGCCGAGCGCCATCACCGTCTACATCGCGGCGTTCCTCGGCCTCGTCGTGATCGCCATCTTCATCGGGTACCTGATGGCACTCAGCTCGGCGTACGCCGAACGGGAGAGTGCGATGGTACGCATCGCGAGCCTTGCGGGTGAACCTGCCTGGGGCCCGATGATTCTGTTGCGTGCGCAGCGCATCGGCTTGCCGCTCGCAGCTGCGCCCGACACCAACGCGTGGATTGACTGGGTCAGCACGACCCGGATGAACGAGCAGATCTCCCCCGCGCTCGCGCTCCTGCGCTCGACGAGCCACCGCCGCCACTGGGCCGTGACGCTGCTGGCCGTGCTCGACGCCGTTGCACTGCGCTCCGTGATCACCACGGAGCCTCCGGCACCCGACGACATCCAGCTCCTCGCCGTGGGCGCGATCGCGCTCGATGTCCTTGCGCACGCCCCGCAGGACAGCGACGGAACGACCAACTGGTCGCTCGAGGAGCAGGTGCTGGAGGCGCTGAACCTCCCGCTTGAGCAGCTGCCCGAACCCACGACGGCTGCCGTCGGCGTCGCGGCCGGCGATTTCGCCGCCGCGATCGATGGCCTGCGCCGCAGTGGCATCGCCATCACTGTCGACGAGGACGCGATCTGGCGCCGCTTCGCCACGCTGCGTGCGACGTACTACACGTCGGCAGCTGCGATTGCCGAACGACTCCAGGCCGTACCTGCGCCGTGGTCCGGCCCCCGCAGCCCGGACAACCCGACGCTCTGGCCTGAGCGATCCGACCTGCTCGGCGGAGGCGAGGCCCGATGACCGCGCTGCCGATCTGGGTTGACGTGAGCGCGATGGCCGTCAACGGCTTCTTCGCCGCGGCTGTGGCGCGCAACCGCGGGTTCCCGGTCTACGGCACGCTGTTCGCCGCGCTCTTGGTGGCGCTCGGCGGCGGCATGGTGCGCGACGTGCTCCTGAACCTCGAGCCCGCTGCAATCGCCGACTGGGTGTACATCCCCGCCGTGATCGTTGCGGCCATCCTCGGCGCGTTCACCTTCCACCGCGTCGTTGCGATGCCCACGCCCGCGCTCATCCTGAGCGGCGTGGCTTGGGGCCTACTCGTGTCGATCGGCGTGCAGAAGGGCGTCGACTACGACGTGCCCGTTGCCGCCGCAATCCTGCTCGGCGTCCTCACCACGACTGCCGGCGGCATCATCGTCGACGGGATGGCTGCGACCCGCGCAACGGTGGCACGCCAGGCCCACTGGACGGCGACGGCGCTCGTGATCGGCAGTGCGGCATTCTGGATCGCCACAACCACGCTTGGCTTCTGGCCTGCGGTCGTCACCGCCATCATCGTCACGACCCTGCTGCGTGTCGTAAGTGTGAAGCGCGATTGGCCGTCGCCGCTCTGGCCCGGCCAGACGCGCGCGGAGACGAGCGGTGAACCAACGGCACCCGAGGAGGCGAAGGCCGATGCCCCGACCCGCTGAGCCGTTCACCGTCGCGGCCGTCGAGTTCAATCCGGCGCTGTTCGATTTCGACGGCAACCTCACGCGTGCGCTCGAAGTGATCCGCGAAGCCGCCGAGCACGGCGCGAAGCTCATCGTGCTGCCGGAGGCGGCGCTGTCGGGGTACATCTACCGCGACTTCGAGCAGTTCCTCCCCTACATGGATGCCGTGCCGGGCCGGGCGACGGACGCGATCGCGGCGGTCACTGCCGAGCATGGGTGCTACGTCGCGATCGGCATCGCGGAGATCGACCAAGCCACGGGCATCGCATACAACACCGGTGCACTGATCGGCCCCGCGGGCTACATCGGCAAGTACCGCAAGAACGGCCTCAACCCATCCGACGTCCTGTGGTTTGCGCCCGGTAACACCGGCTATCCCGTCTTCGAGACGGAGCTCGGCCGCATCTGCATGATCATCTGCTTCGACGACACATACTGGGAGCCGGCGCGAATCCCCGCCATCAAGGGCGCGGATCTGATCGCATACATCTGCTCCTCGGACCGCGTCCTCGACGACCACGGCATCGCCAAGATCAACCACTCGACCATCGCCGCCGTCCAGCAGTTGAGTGCGTGGAACGGTCTCGCGATGGTCTGCGCCGATCGCAACAACGCCGAGACGAACCCGACGACTGGCGTCACGGTCGTGTACGGCGGCAGCGCATCGATCTGGCAGGCGGACGGCGAGCGCGTGGCGCACGCGCCGGCAACCGATGCGAACACGACGTCGTCGAACCCGGGCACCATCATCTACGCAGAGCTCGATCCGGCGCGCTTCGAGAACGACCAGCGCGCCACGCTCGCCCGGCGTCGCCCCGAGCTGTACCACGACCTCACGTTCCACCGCTCGCCGACCGACACTGCTGCGACACGCGAGAGCCACGACGTCGCACTCGCCGCGCTGCAATACCGCCTGGTTGCCGACGACGTCGACGGTAATCTGGCGCGGGCGACGGAGCTGGTCGATCAGGTGATCGCCGACGGCGTCGAGCCGGGGCTGCTGGTGCTGCCGGCGTTCTCGCTCCACGGCGTACCTGTGGACGCGAATGCTGCGGCCAGCCAGGCCGAGGCCGCCGTCGGTCGCACCGCGCAGACGGCGAGCGAATTCGCCGTCCGCACTGGGCGGCACGTCGTCGCCAGCCACGTCGAACGCGACGGCGACGCGCTGTATCACCGCGTCGTCCTGATGGCACCGGACGGCACAGCAGTGGGCGCCTACCGGCAGACGCATCTGGATCCGGCCTTCGCCGATTGGGCAACGCCCGGCGACGACCTGCCCGTGTTCGACACCGCGATCGGGCGCATCGGCCTCCTAGCCTGCGAGGACGCGCGCTTCCCCGAGGCGAGCGGCATCCTCTGCGTGCGACGTGCCGACCTCATCGCCATCCCAACCAGCTGGGACGGGTCGTATGGCGGCGTGCTCCACGACTCGATCGGCCTGTTCGAGGACGGGTACCCGGCGAACACGATGTGTCTCTGGTACGCCATCGCGAAGACGGCGCAGGCCTACACCGTTGTCGCCAATGCCGTTGATGGCGGGCGACAGGGATCGAGCGGCGTCTTCACCGTCAATCCCGTCGATTCGGATGAGCCGCCGATCGTAGGCTCCACGGATGCTGCAGAGATCGTGGCGACGAAGGTGCGGACGCACGGCGCCCCATCGTGGTGGATGAACCAGCAGCGACTCGTCATCGGCCGCCGCGCCGACTTGACTGTTCCGCTCGCACTACCGGTCGAGTCCGAGGCATTCCGCACCTGGCGTGATGCCCCCGGCTACGACATCTCTGCCTGGGCCGCGTACCGTCAGTAGGTGCGTGCCGCTCTACGAAGCAGGCGCGTCGGAGCCGTTCGCTTCGGCGAGCAGGAGCGCCACTTCGATCACGGTGTCCTCTTGCCCTGCCACCACACCGCGGCGGCCAAGCTCGAAGAGGATCTCGCGCGGATCGACGTTCACGCG
>CAJCBN010000271.1 GCA_903960645.1 uncultured Actinomycetes bacterium
AGGTGCGTACCAAGCAGCTCTACCTGCCCGACACGAACGTTCTGATTACGCGCTTCTTGTCGGACCAGGGCGTCGGCGAAGTCATCGACTTCATGCCGGTCGGCTCGGCGGAAGAAGACCGGCACCGCATCGTGCGTGTCGTGCAGTGCGTGCGCGGGCATATGCACTTCCGCCTCAACTGCACGCCGCGTTTCAACTACGGCCGCACCGAGCACGAGCTGCATATCGACTCGCACGGGGCGGTCTTCGAGACCGACGAGCTGAAGCTCGCGCTCGACTCGCCGATCGAGCTGACCGAGGACCAAGGTGGCGTCGAGGCGTACTTCACGCTCGAGCCGGGCGATCGTCGCACCTTCGTCCTCGAGCGGATCCCCGACGAGGGGCATTCGGCGCGGCCCTTTCCGGAGGAGGTCTGCCAGCACCTGTTCGCCGACACCGTCGACTACTGGCGTCGCTGGCTCAACCAGTGCACCTACCGCGGTCGCTGGCGTGAAACGGTGCGTCGCTCCGCGTTGGTGCTGAAGCTGCTGTGCTACCGGCCGACCGGAGCGATCGTGGCTGCTCCCACCATGTCGCTGCCCGAGAGCATCGGTGGCGAGCGCAACTGGGACTACCGCTACACCTGGATCCGCGACGCGTCCTTCACGCTCTACGCGTTCCTCAAGCTGGGCTTCACCGAAGAGGCGCGCGACTTCATGGCGTTCCTCAAGGCCCGGGCCCTGGAGCAGAGCTCGTCGAACGCGGGACCGCTGCAGATCATGTACGGCATCGACGGGCGCCACGAGCTTGAGGAGTTCCAGCTCGACAACCTTGAGGGCTACCGCCGGTCACAGCCTGTCCGGGTCGGCAACGGTGCCGCCGGCCAGCTGCAGCTCGACATCTACGGCGAGCTGATCAACAGCATCTACCTGTACGACAAGCGCGGCGAGCCGATCGACTACGAGCTCTGGAAGGTCGTCGTCGAGCTGCTCGACTGGCTGATGGTCAACTGGGACTCCAAGGACGAGGGCATCTGGGAGGTCCGCGGTGGGCAGCAGCACTTCACGTACTCGCGCCTGATGAGCTGGATCGCCTTCGACCGCGCGCTGCGCATCGCCCAGACGCGCGGCTTCCCCTGCCCGCGGATCGCCTGGCGCGAGACGCGCGACGCCATCTTCGAGCAGATCATGACCCGTGGCTACTCCAAGGATCGTCAGGCCTTTGTGCAGGTCCTCGATGGCGACGTGCTCGACGCCTCGACGCTGATGATGGTGATGGGGCACTTCGTCTCGCCGAATGATCCGCTGATGACGTCCACGCTGGACGCGATCCGCGAGGAGCTCGTGACCGACTCCCTGGTCTACCGCTACGACCCGAAGCTGGCCGCCGACGATGGGCTGAGCGGCGAGGAGGGGACCTTCTCGATCTGCTCCTTCTGGTGGGTCGAGGCGCTGGCTCGCGCCGGCAACCTCGAGGAGGCGCGGCTGGCCTTCGAGAAGATGCACACGTACGCCAACCACCTCGGGCTCTACTCGGAGGAGATCGGGCCGTCCGGCGAGGCGCTCGGGAACTTCCCGCAGGCCTTCACCCACCTGTCGCTGGTGTCGGCGGCCCTGTACCTCGATCGCGCGCTCGATAACCATCGGGCCCGCGTGCGTTAGGGTTCCCGCCGTGAACATCAAGAACCCCGCCAACGAGCTCAAGTCCCGTGCCCGGCGCTACGGCTTCGTCGTGCTGCTCCAGCCGGAGCGCCCGTCGGGCTGGCTGGCACTGGTGCGCCCCGCCGGCAGCGGCTTCCGCGAGCCGATCGAGGCCTCGGCGGCCACGCGCGAGGAGGCCATCACGGCCGCCAGCGTGATCTTCGAGAAGCAGCTGATCGCCCAGCTCGTCGACACGCTCGCCGAG
>CAJCBN010000272.1 GCA_903960645.1 uncultured Actinomycetes bacterium
CAGCGCACAGGCGGAGGTCTGGTGGGCACCGATGGGCGAGCGATCGACGATCAGCACGTCCTGGCCACGCAGCTCGCGTGCGGCGGTGAGCCCCGCGAACGACGCGCCAACGATCAGGACCGCGGGCATCTAGGCCCCGGCCCGTGCCGCTGCGGCACCCGCGCGTCGCCCGAACACGCAGATCTCCAGCAGCGAGTTGCCCATCATGCGGTTGCGGCCGTGGACGCCGCCGGTGATCTCACCAGCCGCCCAGATGCCCGGCACCGTCGTGGCACCGTCGGCGTCGATCACGAGCCCGCCGTTTTGGTAGTGGAGGACGGGGTACACGGGTAGGAGGTCCGTCAGCGGGTCGAGGCCGACCTTGCGGAAGCGGCGCAGCATGTACGGAAACGATGTCTCGGCGTCGGCGGGGTCGACCGGCGAGCAGTCGAGGTGCACGGCGGGGCGCCCGTCGGGCGTGGTGATGCCCCGGCCCTCGGCGCACTCGCGGATGATCGCCTCGGCGACCACGTCGCGCGGCGCGAGCTCGTCGACGAACTGCTCGCCGTTCGCGTTGAGCAGCCGGGCGCCGTAGGCGCGCGTCGTCTCGGGCACGGCGTAGCCGGCGAGCACCTCGGGCCAGGCGGCGCCGGTGGGGTGGCGTTGGAGCGAGTCGTGGTCGCGCTCGGCACAGCCGGCGGCAACGGCCAGCTCGGCCACCTCGCCGGTGGCGCCGTCGCCGTTGGTGGAGAGCTCGCCGGTCTCGGCGGCGACGCGCTTGCAGCGACCCCCGGCGGCGAGGATGATCGCCCCCGGTTCGAGGACAACGCGCTCGCCGCGGCGGTCCAGCACCACGTGGCCCGGAGCGAGCTCCACGAGCGCGGCGTGGTCGAGCACCTCGATAGCGCGTTCGCCGACCGCGCTGCGCAGGGCGGTCGCGATGGCGAGACCGGTCTGGTCGCCCACCTGGAGCAGGCGCTTGCGCGTCGCACCACCGCAGCGCGCGATGCGCAGGGAACCGTCGGCCTCGCGGGTGAAGGCCACGCCGAGCTCCTCCAACCAGCGCACCGTCGCCGGTCCCTCCTCGGCGAGGACGTGGGCCAGCACTGGGTCGGCCGTGTCGTGCGACGAGCGCATGATGTCGTCGAAGTGCGTCTCGACAGAATCGTCGTCGCCGACGGCGGCCTGGATGCCGCCCTGCGCCTTGGCGGTGTTGCACGAGGCGACACCGAGCTTGGTCGCGATCGTCACGCGCGCGCCGGCGTCGTGCGCGGCGATCGCGGCGGCGAGCCCGGCCCCGCCGGAGCCGATCACGAGGACATCGGACATCGCGCCCAGACTAGCCGTCGAGGCCGAGGATCAGCGACAACGTGTCGCTCCTCAGGCCGCGGCGCAGCGTCTCGAGCGGGATGACCTCGTCGGGCGGGATGTTGCCGAGGTTGACGTCGGGGCCGAGGTGCTTGATGAACCAGGCCTGCTGGGCCTTCTGCGGCGCCTCGAACAGCAGGCACGAGACGTCGATCTCGTGGGCGATCTCGTCGATCAGGCCGCTGCGGACCTCGCCGGTGGTGCGGAAGATGCCCGCGGTGCCAGACTCGCGCGCCTCGGTGATCACCTTCCAGGAGCCCGCGGCGAGCTCCTCCTTGATCCACTGCACCCACTGGTACGGGGCGTAGATCTCCTCGGCGTCCTTCGAGCCGACCTCGCTGAGCACCTGAAAGTCCTTGGCGAACAGCTCGATCAGCTCGAGCTTGCGCTCGCGCGACATGTCGATCGTGCCGTCGGAGACCTCGACGCTGGTGAAGCCCTGGTCGGTCAGCCACTGGCGATAGCCGTCGATACGCCCGCGGGCCTCGGCCACCTCGAGCAGCGTGCCGCCACAGACCACGGGAATGTCGAGCGACTTGTAGAGATCGAGCTTCTCGCGCAGCTTCCCGGTCACGTAGGACGTGCCCCAGCCGAGCTTGACGATGTCGATGTAGTCCCCGCTCATCTCGACCATCGAGCGGATCGCGTCGAGGCCGAGTCCCTTGTCCATCACGTGCGTCATGCCGATCGTGCGCGGCTTGGCCACGCGGGCGGGAAGACCGAGGAACTCAGCGGAATCCATTAGGCGATCCTATCAGCAGCATTTGGGAAACGGATCAGGAATGGGGCAGGTGGACGATCACGCGACAGCCACCCGCGGGCGACTCCGCAATCTCCACTGTTCCACCGTGGGCCGCGATGTCCTGCCGGACGATCGCCAGCCCAAGCCCGGAGCCCGGGCGGTCCTGCACGCCGACGCCGCGGCGGAAGCGCTCGAACATCGCCTCGCGCTGCTCGCTCGGGATGCCGTGACCGGCGTCGTCGACGATCACCTCGCCGGGGCGCACGCGGACGCTGACGGGGTCGGCGCCGTGCAACAGGGCGTTCTCGACGAGGTTGCCGAGTGCGCGCTCGAGGCGCAGCGGATCGCCGATCATCGGCGCCTCCGCGCTGTCGAGCTCGATCGTCGCGGTCGGGCGCCGGGACCGGGCGCGCGCCACGACGTCGGCCGCGAGATCATCGAGCCGCAGGGGCTCGGACTGCTCGACGGGCCGCGCTCCACGGGCGAGGTCGACGATGCTCGTGATCATGTGGGAGACCTCGTCGATCTGCTGGTCGAGGGCGGCGGCGATGTGGCTCCGGTCCTCCGCGCTGAGGTTGCTCGCCGGGTTGCCGAGCGTCTCCACGTCGGTGCGCAGTGCGGTCAGTGGGGTGCGGAGCTCATGGGCCGCATCGGCGACCAGCTGGTCCTGAGCCAGGCGGGACTCCTCGAGTCCGGCCAGCAGCTGGTTGACGGCGCCGGCGACGGCCGCGGACTCGGTGCCTCCCTCCTCGGGGATCCGGTGTGACAGGTC
>CAJCBN010000273.1 GCA_903960645.1 uncultured Actinomycetes bacterium
CCCGGAGCGATCTCCTGCACGATCACGTCGGAGAGGATCATCACGCCGGCCGCGCGCAGACGATCGAAGACCGGGCGCTCGGCGTGGTTCTCCATGATCTCGGCCAGCGGGTCGATGCCGTCGGGAATCATCACCACGTGACGGCCCTGGAGCGCGAGAGCCTCGGCCGGGCCGCTCGATTTGCGGCTCCCTTCCTCGTCGACCAGCAGGACGTCGCCGTCGGGTAGCACGGCACCGCGCAGCCAGTCATCGACGGCGATGGCGTGCTCCGGCGGCGTGGCCCGCGAGCCAGTGGCGACCAGCACGTGGTCGGGCGAGAGCGAGGCAATCAGGTCGGCGTCGGCCGGCGTGTCCAGCCGCACGTCGACGTCGAGGTGCTCGAGCTCGTTGGCGCGCCAGCCCCACAGGTCGTTGAGCGAACCGAGCACCGGCAGCGTCGAGGTGCGCGCGATCTGACCGCCCAGCACGCCGGTTGCCTCGAGCAGCGTGACGCGATGGCCACGCTCGGCGGACATGCGGGCGGCCTCGAGGCCCGCGACCCCGCCGCCAACCACAACCACGTGGCCCGGCGTCGTGGCGGGGGCCGCGGCGCGCACGCCCTCGAAGCCCGACGTCGGGTTCTGCGCGCAGGCGATCGGGAACTTGCGCATGCGGCGCGAGATGCAGACGTTCTGGCCGACACAGCGGCGGATGCGGCTGCCGTCACCGCGCTCGAGCTTGCGTACCAAGTCAGGATCCGCCATCAGGGACCGCGTCATGCCGACGAGGTCGCACTTGCCTTCGGCGAGGGCCTGCTCCCCGAGCTCGGGCCGATTGATCTTGCCCTCGGCGAGGATCCGCACCTCCTTGGCAACTGCCTTGGCGCGTGCGGCGTTCGGGATGCCGATGCCGGGCTCGATGTCGAGCGGCGGGATGATCAGCTCGGTGTGCTGGTAATCGCCGTTGCCGATGCCCATGTAGTCGACGTCGCATTCGGCCTCGAGGAGCTGCACCAGGCGCTCGAACTCAGGCGTCCGGACGCTGATCGTGACGCCGAGGATCGGATCGTCGCCGATCGCCCCGCGCACGGCGCGAAGGATCTCCACGGCGAAGCGCGTCTTGTTCTCGAACGAGCCGCCGTACTGATCGGTGCGCAGGTTGCGGTCGTCGTAGAAGAAGGCGTCGATCAGCGTGTCGTACGAGAACATGCACTCGATGCCGTCGGTGCCGGCCTTGATCATGGTCGCGGCGCAGTCGGCGAAGCGCTCGACGATCAGGTCGATCTCCGCCGTGGTCATCGCGTGGATACGGCCGACGCCGAGGTAGCCGGGGGCGTCCGTCGGCCCCCACTGCTCGCCGCCGGTGGCCAGCGGGTCGGCGTTCGGACCCATGTGGTAGATCTGGTTGATGATCGTGCCGCCGTGGTCGTGCACGGCATCGACGGTGCGCCGGAGCCCCTCGACGAAGCCGGGCTTGGTGTGGTCGTAGTTCTGCGGCGTTACGCGCCCGGTCGGGTGTGGCGGCACCGGCTCCATCACCAGCAGCCCCGTGCCTCCGGCTGCGCGAGCGGCGTAGTAGTCGCGGACGCGATCGCCGTGGAGTCCATTGTCGGAATAGGACTGCGTGTGCGCGGTCAGCGTGACGCGGTTGCGGACGCGCTTGCCGCGCAGTTCGATGGGGGAGAGCAGGTGCTCCATGGCGGCATGGTACGCGCCACCCGGCCTGATGCAAGACCCGCCGCGCTCCGACACGGGCGTGCAGATTTGGATCCGGATCCAAATCTGCACGAAAACGGCAGATTTGGATCCGGATCCAGATTCGCACGAAAACGGCAGATCTGGATCCGGATCCAGATTTGCACCGAAACCGCGGCAGGGCGTGCGTTAGAAGCGCTGCTCGTCGCGCATGCGCGCCATCGCGGCGAGCACGTCGGGCGGTACGCCGGCGGCCTCGGCCTCAGCGATCGGATCGGGGCGCACCTCAAGCGAGGCGAGGACCTCAGGACCAAGCTCGCCGCAGGCGACGGCGGCGACGACGGCGAAGCGCTCAGCCAGTTCCTTGGCGGCCGCGGTCGACTGGTCGATGAACATCTCCACGGACTTGTCGAAGCGCTCGCGCCCGCCGAACTCCTCGATCGTGTCGGGCGCCGCATTGGCCCACTCCGCGAGGGTCGCGGCGGTCACCTCAATATGGAACTGCAGGCCCCAGGCGCGGTTCTGGAACCGGAACGCCTGCTGCGTCGAGGCGTTGCGCGCCAGCAGCGTCGCGCCGGGAGGGGCCTCGAAGCCGTACCAGTGCCACTCGAAGCCGAAGAACGGGCGCGGCAGGCCGGCGAATAGGAGGTCATCGGCGGCGTCGGGCAGGAGGCCGATGTCCGCGAAGCGCGCGACCTCGGGGGTCTCGACCTTGGCGATCCGGCCGCCCGCGACGCGGGCCAACAGCTGACCGCCGAGGCACACGCCGAGGACCGGGATGCCGACGTCGAGCGCCTCTTCGAGCAGGTCGAGCTCGGCCGCGAGCCACGGTTCGGCGTGGTCCTGATCGGGATGCGCGGTGCCGCCGAGCGACACGATCGCGTCGATGCCGTCGAGGTCGGGGCGGGCAGGGTGGGTGAAGGTGTCCCAGCGCTGCACCGAGCCGGCTCGCTCCAACGGCTCCAGCAGCGCGCCGGGATACCCATCGTGGTCGTGCTGGATGAACAGGGTGCGCATGCCGTCTCCTTCGCTGAGGACCTAGGCGTGGCCGTGCGCGCGGGCGATCTCGACGAAGCGCCGTGCCAGGGCGGCAGCGGCCTCAACATTGCCCTCGACCAGCGCCTCTGTATCGGCGCGCATAGCGGCCTTGTCGACATCGTGCTCGTCGAGGTTCCACTCGCCGACGTCCATCCACCATTCGACGGTCTTCCGGTCGACCTCCATGTGGAACTGGAGGCCCCACGCGGCGGAGCCGATCCGGAACGCCTGATTGCCGGCCGCATTGCGGGCGAGCAGCACCGCATCCGGGGGCATCTCGAAGTTGTAGTGGTGCCATTCGAACCCGCGGTAGCCCTTGCCGAGCGGCCCCAGCAGCGGGTCTGCCTCGCCGTCGGGCAGGAGGCCGATGTCGAACCAGCCCTGCTCCGTGGTGGACGGGCCGACGCCACCGCCCGCCGCGCGCGCGAGGATCTGGCCGCCGAAGCACACGCCGAGCATCGGCAGCTCGCGCTCGAGGCCCTCGCGCAGGAGCCGTAGCTCCTGAGGGATCCACGGGTAGCGGTCATCCTCGTCGGGCATCGCGACGCCACCCATCAGGACCACGGCGTCGTACGGGGCGAGGCTCTCCGGCGCGGGATCCTCAAAGGTCCGCCACAGATCGACCTCGCCGGCGCCGTGGAGGACGTCGTGGAAGGCGCCGAGCAGGTTCGTCTGGTCGTGCTGGATCTGAAGCGTGCGCACGTCGGCAGTGTACGGGGCGCCGTGCGGCGAGGGGCGGTAACGATCCCGTACGCTCGTGACGTGGGAACAAAGCAGGCATCCAAGCTGGATCTGGCGCTGCTCCTGACGCTCACAACGATCGCCCTCTGGGCGCTGAACATCCCCGTCGTCAAGATTGGGCTCGAGGGTTGGAGTCCGATGGCGTTCTCGTTCATCCGCTTCGGCGCCGGTGCCGTCATCTACATCGCCTACGTGCTGTGGCGGGAGGGGTCGCTGCGCGTGCGTCGCAAGGACGTCCCGCTGTTCATCATCGGCGGGGTGATCGGCATCGCGCTCAACCAGTACGCCTTCATGTACGCGCTGGAGAAGACGACGGCATCGACCGTCACCCTCGTCTTCGCCACGACGCCGCTGTGGGCGGCTCTGCTGGCCCGCGCGCTCGGGTGGGAGTTCGTCAAGCCGTGGTTCTGGCCGGCGATCGTGATTTCAGCGGGGGGCGTGCTCCTCGTCCTGCTCGGCACGGGTGCCGAGCTGTCGTTCAACAGCGCGACGGGCATTCTGCTGGCCTTCGGCGCGCCCATCACGTGGGGCATGTACAGCGTGCTCGTGCGCCCGCTCCTGCGCGACTACAGCGCCATGCACGTGTCGGCGATGATGATGATCATCGGCGCGCCACTGATCGGCATCATCGGTCTGCCACAGGCGCTGGCGATGGACTGGAGCCAGATGATCACGTCGTCCTGGGTCGCGCTGATCTACGCGCTCGTCGGCTCACTGATCTTCGCCAATCTGTTCTGGTTCGTCGCGATCCACCGCGCCGGCTCGTCGCGCGCGGTTGCGCTGATGCCCCTGCAGCCCTTTCTCGGCGTGCTGTTCTCGGCGCTGCTGCTCAGCGAGAAGGTCGACTGGAAGGAGGCGGTTGGCGGCGTGATCATCATCATCGGCGTCACGATCGCCGTCCGCTCCGTCATCCCAATCGACAAGGACCATGATCAGCGCGAGATCGGGATCCAGGAGTAGGGGCTACAAGGATTGCTCGCTATCGGGGTGGCTGAATAGTGCGCATCGGTATACGGTTCATCTCACCAATCGTGAGAGCACGACAAGACCGAACGGAGCGAGGCACATGCTGCAACGGAATGCAC
>CAJCBN010000274.1 GCA_903960645.1 uncultured Actinomycetes bacterium
ATCCGTCGTGCCGGTGCAGCGGCGGACCCGCCAGGCGCTAACCTCTCGGCATGGTCGATCGACCGTCTGGAAGGAGCAGGAGATGAACGCCGAGGAGACGATGCGCGCGCTGGCCGCGGCCTGGGAGTCGGGTGATCCCGATGCGATCGCCGATCGCTTCGCGCCCGACGGCGTCTACGAGGGGCCGTTGTTCGACGGGTTCCCCGTCGGTCCCGAGGCCGTCCGCACGGCGTGTGCCGAGGCCTTCGCCGAGATCTCCGAGGTTCGCGTGCCGCTGCACCACGTCGCCATGACGGGCGACGTCGCGCTGGCCGAGGGGCAGTTCCTCTCGGCCGACCTCGCGGGGGTGCGCTGCGACTTCGATCTCGTGATGGTCGTTGAGCTGCGCGATGGCCTGATCGTCCGCTTCACGGAGTACTTCGACACGGCGAAGCTGGCCTGATTCATGGCGGATGGCGCTCCCGAGTCTGTCGAGGTCGTCGTCGTCGGTGGCGGCCAGGCCGGAATTGCCGCCAGCGAGCATCTCGGTCTGCGCGGCGTACCGCACGTGGTGCTGGAGCGCGAGCGCATCGTTGAGCGCTGGCGCACGGGCCGCTGGGATTCGCTCGTGGCCAATGGTCCGGCATGGCACGACTGCTTCCCGGGCAGCGGCTTCGACGATGTCGATCCCGACGCGTTCCCGGGCAAGGATCGTGTGGCGCAGTACTTCATCGACTACGCGGAGCAGCTCGACGCGCCGATCCGCGAGGGGGTAGCGGTCACGTCCGCCCGCCGCCGCACGGGTGAGCGCGGCTTCCACGTCGAGACCACGGGCGGCCCGATCGACGCCGACTACATCGTCGTGGCAACGGGGCCGTTCCAGATCCCCGTGATCCCCTCGCTCGTGCCGGCCGACGCGCCGGTGGTCCAGCTGCACTCGAGCGACTACCGGAACCCCGAGCAGCTGCCTGTGGGCGGCGTGCTCGTGGTGGGTGGCGGTGCCTCGGGCGTGCAGATCGCCGACGAGCTGCGGCGCGCGGGTCGCGCTGTGCACATCGCGATCGGCCCGCACACGCGCCCGCCGCGCCGCTACCGCGATCGCGACATGGTCTGGTGGCTCGGCGCGCTCGGCATGTGGGACATGCAGACACCGCCGGCCGGCGCCGAGCACGTCACGATCGCCTTCAGCGGCGCCTACGGCGGCCGCACGATCGACTTCCGCACCCTCGCCGCCGAGGGCATCGCGCTGCACGGCCGTGCCGCATCGTACGCCGACGGCGTCGTGCGCTTCGCCGACGACCTCGCCGGCAACATCGCCGAGGGTGACCGCTTCTACCTCGAGATGCTGGACCTGGCCGACGCGTACGAGGAGCGCAACGGGCTCGGCCTGCCGGAGGAGTCCTCCGCACGCGAGCTCGGCCCGCTGCCCGCGAGCGTGACCGACCCGATCCTCGAGCTCGATCTTGCCGCCGCTGGCATCACCTCGATCATCTGGGCGACGGGCTTCAAGACCGACTACGGCTGGCTCGAGGTCGACGCGCTTGACGACCAGGGTAGGCCCCGCCACCAGCGCGGCGTCGGCGCGGAGCCGGGCCTGTACTTCCTCGGCCTGCCGTGGCTCTCGCACCGCGGCTCGAGCTTCATCTGGGGCGTGTGGCACGACGCCGGCTTTGTCGCCGACCACATCGCCAATCAGCGGCACTACTTCGCGTACGGCACCTGATTTCGTTCTCGCAGCACGTCAAGCAACTGGCGATGGAGGAAGATGCGGTCGCGGTTGACCGCATGCTCCTCCAGCACGCCGATATCGACGAGCGCCTTGAGGTGCACTGAGGCTCGCTGGCGCTTGGCGATGCCGGCATCGACGACGTCGCCGATGCGGCAATAGGGCTTGCTGAAGATCACATCGAGCAAGAGCGGCGACGATGATGCAGGGGCTTCGCGGCGGATGCGATCAGCCGTGGTCACCATCAGCGCCCTGATCGCCTCGATCCTCGTAGTGGTCGAGATCGCCGTCATGCGGATGCCCTCGAGCAGGTACAGCACCCACGGCTCCCATGCCGCCTCCGCGGTGACTGCACGCAGCAGTCTGTAGTACGCATCCCGCGTGCTGAGGATGTAGTCGCTGAGGTACAGAATCGGTGTATCCAGGAGGTCATCGCGCAGCAGGAGAAGGAGGTTGAGGATTCGACCGGTACGACCATTCCCATCGTGGAACGGATGGATCGCCTCGAACTGATAGTGGAGCAGCGCCATGCGTACGAGGGGGTCGAGGTCGCTGTCGTCGTGGGCGAATCGCTCCCACGCGGCGAGCTTCTCGCGCAGCACCTGCTCGCCCGTCGGCGGGGTGTAGACCACCTCGCCCGTCCGGCCGCCGCGGAGCGTTGTACCGGGCGTCGAGCGGATGTGCGTATCGATGCCGGTGATGATCGAGCACACCTCGATCATCAGGTTTGTCGAGATCGGGCGCGTGCTGATCGCGTCGACGCCGTGGCGCAGTGCGGTGCGGTAGCGCAGCGCCTCCTTGACCGGCGGGTCATCGGTGCGATCGAGTGCGTCCGCGCGGAAGAGCGCGTCAGCCGTCGTGACGATGTTCTCGATCTGCGAGCTCGCCTGTGCTTCGAGCATCGGGATCGCGTTGATCAGGATCGATTGGTCGGGCAGGGTCATCGCCGCAGCCCGCAGGCGGCCGAGCGCGCGGTGCGCGGCGACGCACTGCTTCAGGACGCGCGGCGTCTCTAGCGGGCCCGCCGGTGGCAGGTCGGGCAACGCGTTGTACGGCTGTGCCATGTCGAACATGGCGACACGGTACCACAGCCATGTCGAAATTCAGTTAGAAATTCGACATGGCGGAGTCCTAGCCCAGCGACAGCGTGCTCGGCCCCTGACGCTCGCGATCCCGCTCGTACTCGCTGATCTTGTCCTCGCGCAGCAGCGTGAGGGCGATGTCGTCCCAGCCGTTGATCAGGTTCTCGCGGACCTTCTCGTCGACCTCGAAGGCGACCTGGCGGCCGTCGGGCATCGTGACCGTGCGGTCCTCGAGGCTGACGGTGATCTCGGCCGGCGCGGCGTCGAGCAGCTCGCGCACGTCGGCCTCGCCGAGCTGGACCGTGAGCAGGCCGATCTTGCCGCAGTTGGAGCGGAAGATGTCGGCGAAGCTCGGGGCGATGACGACCCGGTAGCCCCAGTCCTGCAGGCCCCAGGGCGCGTGCTCGCGGGACGAGCCCGAGCCGAAGTTCGGACCGGCGACGAGGATCGGCGCGTCGCGGTACTCGGGGCGCTCGAGGACGAAATCGGTCTCCTCTTGGCGCCAGTTGTGGAACAGGAACTCGCCGAAGCCCGTGCGCTCGATGCGCTTCAGGAACTCCTTCGGCATGATCTGATCGGTGTCGACGTTGGCCCGGTCGAGCGGCGCGGTCGTGCCCGTGACGGTCGTGAACTGCTCCATGTGACTACTCCCACTCGCGGATGTCGGTGAGGTGGCCGGTCACCGCGGCGGCGGCGGCCATCTCGGGGCTCATCAGGTGCGTACGGCCGCCGGTGCCCTGGCGTCCCTCGAAGTTGCGGTTCGAGGTCGAGGCGCAGCGCTCGCCCGGCTTGAGGATGTCCGGGTTCATGCCGAGGCACATCGAGCAGCCGGCGTTCGGGCGCCAGTCGAAGCCCGCGTCGATGAAGATCCGGTCGAGGCCCTCGCGCTCGGCCTGGGCCTTGACCAGCATCGAGCCGGGCACGACCATCGCGCTGACGTTGGCCGCGACCTTCCGGCCCTCGACGATGCGGGCGGCGGCGCGCATGTCCTCAATGCGGCTGTTGGTGCAGGAGCCGAGGAAGACGCGGTCGATCTTGACGTCCTGCAGCGCCTGGCCGGCGGTCAGGCCCATGTAGGCCAGGGCGCGCTCCTCGTCGGCGTTCGTCGGCGTCGGCACGGAGCCGGTGATCGGCGCGACCTGTCCGGGGTTGGTGCCCCACGAGACCTGCGGGGCGAGGGCGGCCACGTCGACGGTCTCGATGCGGTCGTACTCGGCGTCGGCGTCGGAGCGAAGCTCGCGCCAGCCGGCGACGGCGGCGTCGAAGTCCTTCGGCGCGCCGACCTTCCCCTCGAGGTACGCGAACGTCGTGTCGTCGGGCGCGCAGTAGCCGGCGCGGGCGCCGGCCTCGATGGACATGTTGCAGATCGTCATGCGGCTCTCCATCGAGAGCGCGTCGATTGCGGGGCCGGCGTACTCGAGCACGTAGCCCTGCCCGCCGGAGGCGGTGATCTGGCCGATCAGGCCGAGGATGTAGTCCTTCGCGGCGACACCGCGGCCGGGCTCGCCCTCGAAGCGGATCAGCATCTTCTTGGCCTTGTTCTGCGGCAGCGTCTGCGTGCACAGCACGTGCTCGACCTCGCTGGTGCCGATGCCGAAGGCGAGCGCGCCGAAGGCGCCATGCGTCGCCGTGTGCGAGTCGCCGCAGACGATGGTCATGCCCGGCTGCGTGACGCCGAGCTCGGGGCCGATCACGTGGACGATGCCCTGGCGCTTGTGGCCCCAGGGGTAGAAGACGAGGCCGTGCTCGGCGACGTTGTGGGTCAGCGCGTCCAGCTGCGCCTTCGAGATCGGGTCGCTGATGCCGTCGGCCAGCGGGCCGGTCGGCGTGTTGTGGTCCGCGGTGGCGAGGGTGCGGTCGGGGCGGCGGACGCCGCGACCGGCCAGACGCATGCTCTCGAAGGCCTGCGGCGTCGTGACCTCGTGGATCAGGTGCAGGTCGATGAACAGCAGATCCCCGTCAATCACATGGGAATCCCAGATCTTCTCGTAGGTGGTGCGTCCCACAGCGTGCTCCTTCGGAGGCCAGTGGCGAAACGCTACCAGCGTCGAGGCCGTATTCTGCCGGTATGAGCGATGCGAAGCAGCCGCCGCGCCTGATCCGCAAGTGGGAGGGCTTCGATATGGGCCTCCAGTTCCTGATCGCGTGGCCGACGCTGACGGTGATCATCACGATCATTCACCTGACGGCGCTCAACCAGCCGGCGTGGCGCAGTCTGCTGTACGGGGTGTTCTGGGCGCTGCCCGCGGCGTTCGTCGTGGCGATGGCCTCGCAGAACGAGGCGCGCAAGCGTCGCGAGGCGTCCAAGCAGGATGCCGGCTCGGACCTCACCTCGTGACGGACGCCATGGCGGGCGCTCCGCCGCAGTACAGCAATCGCCGCATGTGGCTGACGCTGTTCGCGATGTGCTTCGCGCTGTTCATGATCATGCTCGACAACACCGTGGTCAACGTGGCGCTGCCGACGATCCAGCGGGATCTCGACCCGTCGCAGAGTGGCCTGCAGTGGATCATCAACGCGTACATCCTCGTGTTCGCCGCGCTGATCCTGCTGGGTGGCAAGCTCGGCGATCGCTTCGGCCGCAAGCGGATGTTCATCGTCGGACTGGTGCTGTTCACGGTCTTCTCCGTCGCCTGCGCGCTGTCGCAGACGGCTGAGCAGCTGATCCTCTTCCGCGCGCTCCAGGGCACGGGCGCCGCGCTGATGAACCCGCTGTCCCTGTCGATCCTCGTCGCCACCTTCCCGCGGGCCAAGCTGCCGCAGGCGATCGGCATCTGGGCTGGCGTCTCGGGCCTCGGGCTGGCGCTCGGTCCGCTGGTGGGCGGGTTCCTGACGGAGCACGTCGGCTGGAGTGCGGTCTTCTGGATCAACGTCCCGATCGGGATCATCGCGCTCGGCTTCGTGCTCTTCGCCGTGCTTGAGTCGCGGGACCCGACCGTGCGGAGTCTCGATCTGATCGGTGCCACTCTGATCACGGTTGGCCTGTTCGGGGTCACGTACGCCCTGATCGGGACGAGTGGCCAACCGTGGCTCTCCGCGGGCACGCTCGTGCCGCTGCTCGGCGGCCTCCTGCTGATCGCCGCGTTCGTGGTGTGGGAGTCGAAGCAGGAGCAGCCGATGGTGCCGCTCGGGTTCTTCAAGAGCCGCGGCTTCACGACGTCGATCATCGTCGCGACGCTGGTGGGGCTCGGGATGTACGGCTCGCTCTTCGTGGTGACCCTCTACATGCAGAACATCCGCGGCTACGACGCGATCGAGGCGGGTATCCGCACGCTGCCCCTGACGATGGCGGTGATGTTCGTCGCGCCGATTGCGGGCAAGCTGAACGCCCGTCTCGGTCCAGCGATCCTGATGGGCGTTGGCCTTGCCTTCTCCTGCATCGCGATGATCGGCCTGAGCTTCCTCGAGGTCGACAGCTCGTACAACCTGATCTGGCCCTTCTACGCGATGCTCGGCACGGGTATCGCGCTGACCCTGCCGGCGGCCAGTTCCGCCGCGATGGGCGCGATCGATCCGCGCAAGGCGGGTATCGGCTCGGGCGTGCTGAACGCCTCGCGGCAGGTCGGCGGCGCGCTCGGCATCGCGATCCTCGGGTCGGTGGCGACGGTCATCACGGACCGGGCGTGGTCCGACAAGACGGCGGCGTTGGGCGGCCAGGTCGCCGAGAACGCTGATCGCCTGCGGCCGCTCGTGGAGGGCGCGCAGATCGAGCTGCTCGGCGAGGTCGTGGGCCAGCGGGTGGCGGGGGCGGCCGACGTGCTGATGGCGCTGGCCGCTGAGTCGTGGATGCAGGGCTTCGTGGCCTCGGTGATCGCGGGTGCGGTGATCCTCGGCTTCGGCGTGATCGTCGTGATCGTTGGCTTCCGCGGCGTTCCGCGCCCGTCGCTGGGGCACGGCGCCGATTCGTCGGACACCGCGCCGCCGGTCATCGCAGAGCTCTAGCCGCTCGTTGCTACAATCGGCACGTGGCTGAGTCGATCGCACGCGTGGCGCGCAAGCGCCGATTGCACGACAGTGATCACGTTGAAGAGCTGCGCTACTGGCTCTCGCGCACCGTCGAAGAACGGATCGAGCAGGTCACGAAGCTCCGGAGTGAGGTCTACGGTTTCGATGATGCGACTGAGTCCCGACTTCAGCGCGTTTATCGACGTCTGTAGCCGTTACGGCGTCCGTCTTCTCCGCGCCAGGTTCGGTCGTCCAACTCGGCTATCCGCCGACGGCCGCTAGTTCAGCGCGCGCGCGAGGCGCTTGCGGTACTCGAGCACGATCGGATCGTCGACCGGGCGCTCGGCGAAGACGCCGATCATGACGCGGCGGACCCGGTCCTTGCGCTTCGCGTC
>CAJCBN010000275.1 GCA_903960645.1 uncultured Actinomycetes bacterium
ACGGGGACGTCGACGAGCGACACGAGCTCGGCCGTCAGGGCGTGATCGGCGTGGCCGGTGTACATCTCCTTGGCGCTGCGCGGGTGCAGCGTCAGCGCCTGCGCGCCGACCGAGACGAACAGCGGTCCGGCGATCGCGAAGTCGCGCGAGCCGTTGTCCTCACCGCGCCGCATCTTGACGGTGACCGGGACGTCGACCGCCTTGGCGACCGCCTCAACCACGCGCGCCGCGTTCTCGGCACCGTGCGACAGCATCGTCGCGCCCGCGCCCGTCTTGGTCACCTTGCGCACGGGGCAGCCCATGTTGATGTCGACGATGTCGGCGCCCGCCTCGACGCACATGCGCGCGGCACCGGCCATCAGCTGCGGGTCGGCGCCGAAGATCTGGACGGCGAGCGGCTTCTCGTCACGTGCGATCCGCAGGTAGCTCATCGTGCGCTCGCTGCCGTGGCCGAGGCCGCAGGCCGAGACCATCTCCGAGCAGACGAGGCCGGCGCCGTGACGGCGGCCCTGCCGGCGGAAGGCCTGCACGGAGACACCGGCCATCGGCGCGAGCACGATGCGGCTCGGGATCTCCACGTTGCCGATCAGCCAGGCGTCGGTCAGGTTGCGCACGTCGATTGCCATGCCGTCAGGGTATCGGAGGCTCCGAGCGGGCGACCCCTGTACCATGCGGCCTGTTCGACGTCATGTTGGCGTCATCAACGAGATCTGCCGGAGGCACCGTGGCCAAGGAAGTCGTCCTCACCGCCGAGGGGTATCGCGAACTCAAAGAGCGCCTGGATTTTCTGACGACCGAGCGTCGTCGCGAGATCGCCGCTGCCATCAAGGAGGCACGCGAGTTCGGCGACCTCTCTGAGAACGCCGAGTACGACGCCGCCAAGAACGAGCAGGCCATCCTCGAGGACGAGATCGCCGAGCTCGAGGAGCAGCTGCGCGACGCGAAGGTCATCGAGAAGGGCGACCAGCCTCGCGGCGAGGTCGCGATCGGTTCGACCGTGACGCTCAAGGGACCCCGTAACAGCGAGCGCAAGTTCAAGCTCGTCGGCTCTGCCGAGGCGGACCCCGACCAGAATCGCTACTCCAACGAGTCGCCGATCGGCCGCGCGGTGCTGGGGGGCAAGAAGGGTGACAAGGTCGAGGTCATCACGCCCAAGGGCATCGTCAAGTACGAGATCACCGCGATCTCGCGCGTCTAGGAGTACACGGTGGACTTCGCGTCCCTGCCGCATCGGTTCGGTGATCGCGCGGCGATCGGCGACCTGCGCAGCGCGGAGGATCGGCTCGAGCCGGAGCAGGCGGGCGACCGCAGCTGGCGTGTGGCCGGTCGCGTGCTGGGCCGGCGCGGTCAGGGCGGCGTCACCTTCATCGATCTTGAGGACGTGTCTGGGCGCATCCAGCTGCTCGTCGAGCTCGCCCGGCTCGGCGACGCGGCGTACGAGGTCGTGCGCAGCGTGTCGATCGGCGATCTGGTCGGCGTCGAGGGCACGGCACTCCGGACGCGCCGCGGCGAGCTGAGCCTGCAGGTCGCGGACTGGCAATTCCTCGCGCCCTGCCGCCTGCCGTTCCCGGATCGACATCACGGACTGCAGGACGTGGAGGTGCGGCATCGCCAGCGCTACCTCGACCTGATGACGGATGCCACGGCCCGCGAGCGCTTCATCGCGCGGGCGCGGATGATCTCGAGCATTCGCCGCTCGCTCGACGACGACGCCTTCGTGGAGGTCGAGACGCCGGTGCTGCAGCCGCTCTACGGCGGCGCTGCGGCACGGCCCTTCGTCACACACCACAACGCGCTCGACCGCGATCTCTTCCTGCGCGTCGCGACGGAGCTGTACCTCAAGCGCCTCGTGGTTGGCGGGCTCGAGCGGGTCTACGAGCTGGGCAAGGACTTCCGCAACGAGGGTGTCTCGCACAAGCACAACCCCGAGTTCACGATGCTCGAGTTCTACGAGGCCTACGCGGACTGCAACGACGTCATGGGTCGCACCGAGCGGATCGTCGCGGCCGCCGCCGAGGCCGTCTGTGGCACGACGAAGGTGCTGATCAAGGAGCAGGAGGTCGACCTCGCCGGCCCGTGGCCGCGGATCCCGCTCGGCGAGGCGATCGCGGCCAAGACGGGCATCGACCCGATGGCGCTCGGGCGCGATCCCCAGCCGCTTGAGGAGTACCTCAAGGGGCAGGGCGTCGACACGTCGCGTGACCGGACGTGGGCGCAGCTCGTCGACCACATGCTCTCGCACTACGTCGAGCCGACGCTGATCGCGCCGACGTTCCTGACCGACTAT
>CAJCBN010000276.1 GCA_903960645.1 uncultured Actinomycetes bacterium
CAGGGACGCGGTCTGTGGGGAACCTGCGGCTTCGCCGCGGCCTTCCCCGGCAAGGAGCCTGCAGGCGGCGGCTAGGCTGTGACTGTGCCACTGCTCCCCCTGATCGGAATCGCCGTCGCCGGCCTCGCGGCCGGTGCTGCTGAGGCAATTGCGGTCGTCCGGATCGAGCGCGATCTGCGTTTGCCACATCTCGACCCGCGCGTGCGGGGCCTGCGCATCGCTCACGTCTCTGATCTCCATCTCGGCTCCCCCGGCGTCAACAGCCGAGCCGCCTGGCGCGCCTTGGAGCTCGTGCAGGAGGCGGCACCCGACCTGATCGCGATCACGGGTGATCAGCTCAGTCACCCGCGCGGGGCCGAGGAGTTGCTCAATCTGCTCGGCCGCTTCGACGCGCCGCTCGGCACGTTCGCGATTCTCGGCAACCACGACCTCGGCTACGTCCGCGACCCGTTCTCCCGGGCTGGGGAGGTCCCCGATTACGCCGCCGCGGGGGTGACGCTGCTCCGCGATTCGGCGGTCGACATTGAGCACAACGGCGCGCGCATCACGATCAGCGGCATCGAGCCGCGTCGGGAAGAGCGCCCGCATGCCCTCGCGCCCTTCGGTGCGCCGCTTCTGGCGCCGTGGCCCACGACGGATGCGGATCTGCACGTCGTCCTCTCCCACTATCCCGACCTCTTCGACGAGATGCCGTCCGGCACGCACGACCTCGTGCTGTCCGGGCACCTGCATGGCGGACAGGTGTGCGTGCCCTGGCCGAACGGACGCATCCGCCTGTCCCAGCTCAACCAGCACTACTCCGAGGGCGTCTACCACCGCGAGGCGGCCACGATGCACATCTCCCGCGGCGTCGGCACGACGTTCGTCCCGGTCCGCTACTTCGCGCGGCCGGAGATCACCATCCTCACCCTCGTGTAGGCGCACCGCGGCGCGGAGGCGGGTTCCGCAGGAGCGCGCTCGACGGTGACTAGGATCAGAGCATGGCCATCACGTCCCTCGTCCGCGCGTCGCTGCACGAGGCGCCCGAGCCGTGCCGTGCCTGCACCTGGTGGCAGGCCGGCGCGCGTGGGCTGGACAAGGAGCGTTGGGCCGGAGGCATCGAGGGCCGCTTCGGCGCGTGGGGGATGCTCTACCGCGAGGATGAGCGGACGCTGGGGATCGTGCAGTACGGGCCGTCGGCCGATTTCCCCTACGCGCGGCGCCTCCCGGCCGGGCCGCCATCGCGGGATGCGGTGCTGATCACGTGCGCACTGATCGATCCGTCGGCTGGGCCGTGGGTCGTGCAGCGGCTGCTCCTTGCCGTCGCCGGCGAGACACGCGACCGTGGCTTGATTGCGCTCGAAGCGTATGCCACGCCGATTGAGCGCCCTGACGCACCGCACCTCGTGCCGCTGCCGCGCGCCGAGCTCGAGGACATTGGGTTCGTTCCCGTCCGTGAGGACGGCGACATTGCGCTGATGCGGCTCGACCTGCGGGGGCTCATCACCGTGCCCGCCAGCAAGCCATCGCTGCTCGACCGCGTGCGCGAGGAGATCGCCGAGCGGCGCGCGAAGCGCGTGCCGGCGCGATCGTAGGTGGGTGATGAGAGCGAGGTCATTCACCCTGAACTCGGGCTAGGTACCGGGGCTCCCGGTAGGCCCTGGGCAGGGCGTCCTGGGCCCCAACGCTGATGCGGAACGGTGCGCCGCCTCCCGCGGATCTCCTGACGGCGTATGGAGGCGGCAGCTGCGCGCATCGGGATCGTTACGCACTGGAGAACGTGGCCGTTTACCGCAGCGTGTTCATGTAATGATCGCCCTCATGTCCGTAGCTGAGGAGAGGCGCACGCCGCTTGGTGAGGCGATCGACAACGCGCCGATGTCGTCGCGTCACCGGCGCTTCTGGCTCCTCGCTGCGCTCGGCATCCTCCTCGACGGCTTCGACTTCTTCGTGATCGGCATCGCCAATCCACTGCTCAAGCACGAGTACGACCTGTCACCCGTCATGCTCGGAGTCGTCTCGTCCGCCGCCATCGTGGGAGCGATCTTCGGCGCCGGACTGCTCGGACCTCTCGCGGACCGGTTCGGGCGACGCCGCATCTTCCGCATCGATCTTTGGATGTTCGTCGTGTTCTCGCTGGCGTGTGCCTTTGCTCCCGACATCGGGTTCCTGATCGCATTCCGCTTTCTTGTCGGCGTCGCCATCGGCCTCGACTACCCGATCGCAGCGAGTTACCTGTCGGAAGTGCTGCCCAAGGCGGCGCGAGGCCGCTGGTTGGTTGGGGCATTCAGCCTGCAGTCGGTTGGCATCCTGCTGGCAGCCGCGGTCGGTCTGGTGATCCTGTACGCGATCTCCGCAGAGGTGGCCGGATCGGCCACCGATCGACAGATCGAGATCGCGTGGCGGCTGATGCTCGGAGCCGGTGCAGTGCCCGCCCTGATCATCATCTGGCTACGCCGCTCGACGCCCGAGAGCCCGCGCTGGCTGGCGCAGAACGGGCGGGAGAAGGAGGCGGTCGAGGTGGCCGAGGCGCTCACCGGGGTGCCCGTTGTGGTCACGGATCGTGATCGCGAGCGTCACGTCGAGCAGGGGGAGGGGTTGCGCTCGCTGTTCCAGCCGGCGCTGTTTCGTCGCACCATGCTGCGGCGCACGATCTTCACTGCCGTGCCGTGGTTTCTGATGGACATCGCCATCTACGGCGTCGGCATCTTCACGCCGACACTGCTCGCGACGATCTTCATCACCGGGGCCGACGCAAGCTTCATCGCCGACGACATGGCCAGTACCGCCGGCACAGCGGTGCTTGATCTGTTTCTCCCGCTCGGATTCCTGGTCGCGATCCTGCTCGTCGATCGCGTCGGTCGTATTCCCCTGCAGATCACGGGCTTCCTGCTGATGAGCGTGGCGCTGACCCTGCTCGCCGTGGTCGACCTACTGCCCGGCGGAGCGGAGAGCCACATCGTGTGGGTCTTCGTCGGCTTCGCGGTCTTCAACTTCTTCATGAACGCCGGTCCGAACGCCACCACGTACGCGCTGCCGGTGGAGGTGTTTCCGGCGGACATGCGCGCGGCAGGGCACGGCTTTGCGGCGGCCTGCGCAAAGCTTGGTGCCGCCCTCGGCGTCTTCCTGTTTCCCATTCTGCTCAATGATTTCGGCGAATCCGCACTGCTCTTCGGGCTCGCCGGCGCGTCCGTCATCGCCCTCCTGGTGACGGCCGTTCTGCGGATTGAGACGCGTGGCCGCGCCCTCGAGGAGATCTCGGCAGAGTCGCTCTCAGCAATCCGCCCGCGCCCGACGCCACCGTAGGCGGCGCTCAGCACGTAGCCCGTAACCTCTCTCAGCCGGCGGGACGGGTGGAGATCGCTGGACTATTGCAGGGTCTTCAACGCCTCGATCGCATCGGGGTCGCCGAGCGCAGCGGCCTTCTGCCACCACGACTCGGCCAACGTCAAATCGCCCGCCTTCTGGGCCAAGACGCCGAGTGCATACATCGACATCGAGTCGTCGAGCGCAGCAGCCTTCTGCCACCACGATTCGGCCAGCTTCACGTCACCCGCCTCGTCGGCAATGGCCCCAAGGTCGTACATCGCCCTTGGATCGCCGAGCGCAGCAGACTTCTGAAACCACGACTCGGCGAGCTTCATGTCGCCCGCCCTCTTGGCAAGCAGGCCGAGGCGAAACATTGCGTTCGGGTCGTCAAGCGCAGCGGCCTTCTGCCACCACGACTCGGCCACCTTCACGTCACCTTCAGAGTTGGCAAGAAAGGCGAGGTTGTTCATCGCGTTGACGTTGTCGAGCGCGACGGCCTTCTGCCACCACGACTTGGCCAACTCCTCGTCGCCGTCCTGATCCGCACGCAAGGCGAGGACATTCATCGCCTCCGAATTGCCGAGCTCGGCCGCCTTGGTGCAGATCACCTTCGCGACGGACCAGTCAGAGTCCCCCTGGGCAGCAATGCACGCAGCGTCGTCGGGCGCTGACGTTGCCACAGCCTGAGAGGTGGCTGTGTCGTCTGACGATGATCCACACGCCGCCACACCGACGCCCACGGTCCCCACCAGCACAATCACCAGCAGACGACGCACCACCGAGAGCCGCTCTGTCGCTGTCTTCACGAAGTGCCCGAGGCTGCTCTGCATGCCTTCATTCCTTTTGGCGTGACG
>CAJCBN010000277.1 GCA_903960645.1 uncultured Actinomycetes bacterium
CTCGACTGGGGCATTGCCAACCGCGTCGTGCCGGCCGACCGGCTCGAGGCCGAGGTGGGCGAGTGGGTCGCGCGCATCGCGCCGACGCCGCTCCGCGTGCTGCAGCTGACGAAGGCCGCGCTCAACCGCGCGCAGAAGGCGGCCGGTCTGCTGGAGGCGGTCGAGGCGAATCTCGACCTGTCCGCCATGCTCAACGGCGCGCAGACGCCGGAGCAGAACGCCTTCGACGAGCTGGTGCGCAGCGAGGGCGTCAAGGCGGCGCTGCAGTGGCGCGACAAGCGCTACGGCGAGATCCTCGGCGAGCTCGCGGGGGAGTGAACAGGCGCCACCGGGGCGCGCTGCGCAGCTCGCCGAGCTGCCGGTGCGACGACACGGTCCCGAGGACCGGCAGGTAGGGCGGGTGAACCTGAGGCCGGTGCCGGGCCCGAGGGCCCAGCACCGGCAGCGGATCAGTGGCTGAGCGCGGTGAGCACGCTCTGCGGGACCAGCACGTTGTTGATCGCGTGGATCACGCCGTTCGAGGCCTCGATGTCCGTAGCGGTCACCTTGGCCGTCTTGTTGACGTAGACCTTGCCGTCGCGCACGGTGATCGTGACCTTCGAACCCTCGACGGTCTTGACCTTCTTGCCGTTGAGCTTGACCACCTCGGCCGCAGGCACCTCACCGGCGATGACGTGGTAGGTCAGAACCTTCGTGAGCAGGTTCTTGTCCGCCGCGATGGCGTTGAGCGTGTCCTTCGGGACCTTGTTGAACGCCGCGTTCGTCGGCGCGAGCACCGTGAACGGCCCCTTGCCGGACAGGGTCTTGACGAGGCCGGCCTTCTTGATCAGCGAGACCAGCGTGCTGAACTGCGGAGCACCCGAGGCGACCTGCACGATGTTCTTGTCCTGCCGCACCTCCGGGGCCCCGGAGGCCGCAGAGGCGACGCCTGTCGTGGCCAGAACGGCCGAGGCGGCAAGGACGGCGATGGTGGTGATGCGCTTCTTCATGGTTGTTCTCCTGCCCGCCGGACGACCGGCGACGGTGCGGTTCAGGGCCCGTTATCGGACACCGTTGGAGAGCGAATCGGCGGCGCCGACGATCAGGACCACTGCCTTACAGGACGCTTACAGAGGTCAACGGGAACCACACATTGGCCTGCGGTGAACCCGCAGCGCGGAATGGGCGGTGAGGGACTCGAACCCGCGACCCCCTGCGTGTAAAGCAGGTGCTCTAACCAGCTGAGCTAACCGCCCGTGTCGAACTGCGGCCACAGAATACGGGTGGCGCACGTGAATCGTGCACTGCTCGTGGTCGGCGCCGCAGGGAGGCGGCCCTGTGGGGCGAATGTTCCGCCATGCGCGAGCCCGGCAAAAACGGCTTCATCGATCGACTGATCCCGCGGGGCCTCACCATCTCGCCGATCGAGATCATCGGCTCGGGCCTCGTCGGGGCGGGGCTCATCTACATGAGCACGCTGTCCGTCGCCCTCGCCGACCAGCCGCTGTTCATGGCGCCGCTGGCCGCATCGATCGCGATCATGTTCACGACGCCCGGCATGACGGCCTCCCGCTCCTGGAACGTGATCGCCGGGCAGTTCCTGTCGGCGGTCGTCGCGCTGGCCGTGGTCAGCGTGATCAGCGGCCACGGGGGCAAGATCGCCGCGCCAATCGCCTTCTCGCTCGCACTGCTCGTGATGCGGCTCTGCCGTTGCCTGCACCCGCCCGCCTGCGCGACCGTGATGATCATCTGCTTCGCGCCCGCCGTGCAGAACATCGAATTCCTGTTCTTCCCGGTGCTGTTCGGATCGGTCTTGATCGTCTGCTTCACGTGGCTCGTGCACGTGCTCGAGGCGCGCGTGCCAGTGCGGTACGGCGGGCGGGTCACGCCGCACCACGGCGAGTCCTAGCGCTTCGCCAGCAGGTCCTCCCACGAGCAGAGCTTGACGCGAGGCCGTGCGCCGGCCTCGCCGCGCTCGCGCTCGTGGGCGTCGATGTCGGCCCAGTGGGCGTACTCGACGGCCTCGGGGCGGTGGTCGGCGACCAGCCGCTCGACGCCAACGAGGCTCGCATCGGCGGGCGTGTGCAGCCGGCCAGCGTGGAGATCCTCGAGCAGGGCATCGGCGGTCTCGACGCCGCACTTCTTGTTGGTGCCGATCACGCCGCTGGGACCGCGCTTGATCCAGCCGGTGCAGTAGACGCCGGTCACCGGCTCGCCGTCCGCGCCGAGCGCGCGGCCGTCGCGGTTGGGGATCGTGCAGCGCGTATCGTCGAACGGCACGCCCTCGACGGGCAGGCCGCGGTAGCCGACGCTGCGCAGCACGAGGCCGCAGGGGATCGTCTCGGTCTCGTCGGTCGCGACGGCGCGCACCGTGCCGTCGCCCGACAGCTCCAGGCGGTTCTTGACCATCACGATCTCCTCGACGCGGCCATCGCCCCGGATCTCGAGGGGGGAGAGCAGGTAGCGCAG
>CAJCBN010000278.1 GCA_903960645.1 uncultured Actinomycetes bacterium
CGGCCCGTCAGCGTGACCATCCAGCCGGAGCGATCGCCCCAGTCGAGTCGCACCGTGCCGGACACCACCGCGATCGTCGGCGTGCCGCACGGCGCCAGCAGGTCGTTGCCCTCGTGCATCCCGCCACCGCGTGGATCGCCGAAGTCATCGGTGTAGTTGGCTCCGCCGATCACGGGGAAGAGGGTGAACGGCGGCGCGGGTGCGGCGAGTGCCTGCGCGGGGACGAGGAGCGCGAGGCTCACGGTGATCAACAGGAGAATCCGCATGGCGGGGGAGGGGCGCGAAGCCCGCTGTCCGTAAAGGCTACACCGCATCCGCGGAGCCGGGTGGCGGGGCCGTGCGCTGCAATCCATTCGTGATCTTGCGGCCAGCCCCGCGCGCGGAGGCAAAACGCGGTATCCTCCGGCCAATGCAGTTCGTACGCGATCGGGACACCGCGCACGCTCACCGCCCGCTTCGCTGAACCATGACGAGCAGCCTTCGCCGCACACCGCTGTACGACCGCCACGAGGAACTTGGCGCCCGCATGGTCGAGTTCGGCGGCTGGGAGATGCCGGTCTACTACGTCGGCATCAACGAGGAGCACCGCGCCGTGCGCGCCCGCGCCGGCCTGTTCGACGTCTCACACATGGGGCAGCTCGAGATCACGGGCTCCGGTGCTGAGGCGCTGCTGCGCACCGCGTTGGCCAGCGACATCGACCGTCTGGACGAGGGGCAGGCCCAGTACTCCTTCCTGCTCAACGAGAAGGGCGGCATCATCGACGACCTGATCGTCTATCGCCTGCCCGACAAGACCTGGCTGCTGATCGTCAACGCGGGCAACATCGCCGCGGACGTCGCGCACCTCAAGGGGTTCAAGCAGCGCGGTGCGGTCGTCACCGACATCAGCGATGCGACCGCGATGATCGCGTTGCAGGGCCCGGTGGCGCTCGATCTCCTCGCCGATGTCTGGCCGAAGAAGACAGCGGCCCCGGATACCCTCAAGCCCTTCACGATCGTGGAGCGCGTCGTCGCCGGCGTGCCCTGCCGCGTCGCGCGCACCGGCTACACCGGTGAGAACGGCGTGGAGATCATGTGCGCGGCGGACCGTGCCGGCGACCTCTGGGACGGCATCCTCGCGCATCGCGAGCACGGCGTCGTGCCGAGCGGACTCGGTGCGCGCGACACGCTGCGCCTCGAGATGGGCTATCCCCTGCACGGGCACGACATCGATGCCAAGACGACACCGATCGAGGCCGGGCTTGGACGCTTTGTGCATCTTGGGCGGACGTTCGTCGGCAGCACCGTGCTCGACAAGCAGGTCGCGAAGGGCGTCAAGCGCCAGCTCGTCGGTATTCAGCTGCTCGATCGCGCGATCCCGCGCGAGGGCTATCCGATCCTCAAGGACGGCGTCAAGATCGGCACGATCACGAGCGGCACGCTGTCGCCGAGCGTTGATCGCGGCATCGGCATGGGCTACGTCCTGCCGGTGCACGCCGCACCGGGCACTACCCTGCAGGTCGACATCCGGGGTCGCGAACGCGACGCCGAGGTTGTTCCCCTGCCGTTCTACAAGAAGGAGTCCTGATCCATGTCCGAGGAGAGCTACCCCGCTGAGCTGCGCTACCACCACGAGCACGACTGGGTGCGCGCAGACGGCGACGAGGCGGTCTTCGGCATCACGTGGCACGCGCAGGACGCGCTCGGCGAGGTCGTCTACTTCGAGCCCCCGGCCGTCGGGTCGCGCATCGAGGCCGACGGCTCCTACGGCTCGCTCGAATCGGTCAAGGCCGTCTCTGACGTGATCGCGCCGCTCGGTGGCACCGTCACGGCCGTCAACGACAAGGTCGTGGAGTCGCCGGAGCTGGTCAACGAGTCGCCGTACGCCGATGGCTGGCTGATCCGGGTCAAGCTCGACGACCCGGCAGCGGTCGACGGCCTGCTCGACGCCACGGCGTACCAGGGCCTGCTCTAACCCCCTGCGGTCGGCCGTCCTGTGCGGGCGGCGCAACTGCTGCGATCATGTGGGGCATGTCGCGCGAGTCCTCCTGCCGACGCTGCCGCGTGTACTGCGACTGGGTCGTGGATCCGTTGGGCTGCCTGGGCTGTTCGCGCCTCTACGCGTACGACGCCAAGGACGGGGGACGCTACGTGGGCTGCGTCGAAGGCGTGCACCTGGCCGAGCTCGAACTCCAGGTCCTGGAGTCGTGTGTGGAGGAGGGGCGCACGTTCGGCGGCATCCGCGCGGCCCGCGTCCCGCTGCCGATCTGCGCAGCCCGGGTGGACAGCGCCTATCCGCAGCGACTCCCGGAGATCGGCTGCGTCAATCCCGAATTCCACGAGCCGCCGGGTGGCGGCACGTTCACGATCGGCGTGCGCGGCTCGGCTACGCCGCCTGACGACGCTTGATGCCCTGCGCGTGAAGGGCGCGTAGCGCGCTGATCTCCTGCGCGTCCGGGCCGTTGCCCTCGTGCCCTGGCGTCTCAAGTAGCATCGGTAGATCCATCAGCCTGGGGTGGGAGAGGGTGACGGCGAGCCCTGCGCCCATCTCGCCGTCACCGACGTTGGCATGGCGGTCGCGATTCGAGCCGCACGCGGCCGCGGCGTCGTTGACGTGTAGGCAGCGCAGGCGATCGATGCCGATGCGGGTGTCGAGCTCCTCGACGAGCGCATCGAGCTGGTCGGAGTCGGTGACGTCGACGCCCGAGACGTAGGCGTGGCAGGTGTCGATACAGAGACCGAGCCGCGGGTGATCCACCGCGTTGATGATGCTGGCCAGCTCGATCGGGTCGCGCCCGATCGTGCCACCCGCACCAGCGGAGTTCTCCAGCAGGAGCCAGCAGGGCGCAGCGAGGTGCTCGAGCGCGGACTGCAGCTCCGCGACGATCTGCGGGAGTGCCGACGCGAGGCCACGTCCCTTGTGCGAGCCCACGTGGAGCACGATGCCGTCGGCCGCGATCGCGTTGGCGACGTCGATCGTGTTGCGCAGTGCGGTCCGGCTCTTGACGAGCAGCTCGGGATCATCCGTCGCCAGGTTGATGAAGTAGATCGCGTGGCAGACGATGTACTGAACCTGCCCGCTCTCGCGCGCCGTGCGCAGGACGGCGAGATCCTCCGGGCGGTGGGCGGTTGGCTTCCAGGTGCGCGCGCTCTGGACGAAGACCTGCACGCCGTCGGCATCGATCGCGGCGGCGCGACCCGGCACGTTCTGCATGCCGCCGGCCGAGGAGATATGGGCGCCTGCGATCACCGTGCCAGCATACGGCGGGCACCTGCGGACGCGTTCGCAGCGCAGGTCTGAGCACGGAAGACCACTGTTGGTGCGTGACGTACGGGCACGGATCGGTACGTTTCCCTGCATGACTGTCCGCGTCCGCTTCGCGCCCTCGCCCACCGGCTTCCTCCACGTCGGGGGCGTGCGCACCGCGCTCTACAACTGGCTGTTCGCCCGCCACCATGGCGGCGTCACCGTGCTGCGGATCGAGGACACGGACCGCGAGCGGGAGACGGCGGGTGCGATCGAGCAGATTCAGCGCTCGCTTGACTGGCTCGGACTGGACTTTGACGAGTCGCCGCGCACGGGTGGCCCGCACAGCCCGTACCTCCAGAGTGAGCGGGCCGATCGCTACCAGACGGCCGTCGACCAGCTGCTCGAGCAGGGCCTCGCGTACCGCTGTTACCAGACACCCGAAGAGCTCGAGGCCGCCCGCACCGCGGCACGCCACACCGATGATCCGGCGGCGCCGACGCGCCTGCACCGCGACCTCACCGCCGAGCAGATCAGCCGGTTCGAGGGCGAGGGACGCCCGGCGATCATCCGCTTCCGTACGCCCCTCGAGGGCGAGACCGTGGTCGAGGATCTCGTGCGCGGGCGCATCGCGTTCGAGCATCGCCTGCTCGGTGACACGGTGTTGATGCGCGGCGGTGGTGATCCGACCTACCAGCTCGCCAACCCCCTCGACGACATGGCGATGGGTATCACGCACGTCATCCGCGGTGAGGATCTGCTGCCGTCGACGCCGCGCCAGAAGCTTTTGATCGAGGCCCTCGGTGGGACGTTCCCGACCACCGCGCACCTCTCGATGATCCTCGGACCCGACAAGAAGCGACTCTCGAAGCGGCACGGGGCGGCGAGCGTGGAGGAGTTCCGCGACCAGGGCTACCTGCCACACGCTCTCGTCAATTTCCTCGCGCTGCTTGGCTGGAGCTGGGACGGCGCCACTGAGATCATGAGCCTTGAGGAGCTCGTCGAGCGATTCTCGCTTGAGCGCGTCAACTCCGCCCCTGCGGTCTTCGACCACCAGAAGCTGGCCTGGATGAACGGCGCCTACCTGCGCGAGCTCGAGGCCGGGGCTTATACCACTGCGCTCAACGCGCACCTCGCCGACGCCGATTCCCCGCTGGCCGGCAACGAGCGCCTCGGCGAACTGGTGCCGCTGGTGCAGGAGAAGCTGGCCGCCTTCGGCGAGTTCGACGCGCTGGCCGGATCGCTGCTCGACGAGCGCGAGCCGGACCCCACGGCGTGGGCCAAGCTGCAGGCAGATGCGCAGGCACCGGCCGTGCTGGACGCCGCGATCACGATGCTTACGGCCATCAGCTCGTTCACGCCGACTGCCATCGAGGGTGCGCTGCGCGGGATCTGTGATCTGCTGGACCTGAAGCCCAAGCACGCCTTCACGCCGATTCGCATCGCCATCACCGGGTCCACGGTCGCGCCGGGCCTGTACGAGTCGATCGCGTTTCTCGGACGCGAGCAGGCGCTCGCGCGCCTGCAGCGCGCACGCGCCGCCGTGTGAGCCGGGGCAGGAGAGCGGCCGAACTGCGCGTATCGTGGGGTGATGGCCGAGTCCAAGCGTTCCCGTGAGCTGTCCGAGGGGAAGGACGCCGGCGAGTACAGGCCGAAGCGCCTGCGCGGCGTGATCGTCGGCTTCCTCGCCGCGCTGATCATCATCGTCGTCACCGCCTTGGTCACGACGATCGTCGTCGACACGATCCATGGCCGCTCGAACCCGCTGACCGCCGTCACATCCGATGAGGCGGAGGCGCAGAACTCCGCCGACGAGGCGCGGGCGCAGGGCTACAAGGACGGCGTCCGCGATACCAAGCAGCAGGCCAAGGACCAGCTCGCCGCACGCTTCGACCAGGGCTTCGCCAAGGGCTACTCGAAGGGGCGCAACGACGTGGAGAACAGCACCGGCCAGGCCGGGGGCTACGCAGAGGGCTTCAATGCGGGCGTCACCGCCGCCGTCGACGCGTACAAGAAGGTGATCGAGCAGGCCCAGCAGATCATCGCCGAGGCCGGACAGACGCCGGTGACGACGGTGCCGATGCCCACGATGACCACGGGCTAGGCCCACCACTATGCTTGGTCAGTGCCGTGGCGGAGTAATCGTCGGGGACCACCGCCCGCCCATGGATTCCCCTCACATCCCGTCTCCGCTCCGCACGCTGCTCATCACCCTTGTCGTCGCCCTGACGGCAGGCGTACTGCCAGGCGTCGCTGCCGCCGCGGCCACGAAGCCGGCACCGGCGAAGATCCTCAGCGTGGCGTGGGGGAGCAGCAACCAGACGGCCTGTCCCGGCGGCACCGTGGCGAATCTCGACAACATCCCCGTCGTCTTCAGCTGGTTCATCCGGCCGGCCTCGATCCGGCCGAGTGACTTCACCGTGGTCCGCGAGGACGGCTCGACGGTGCAGGCGACCTGCGCGATCCAGTATCCGCCAGACGAGCGCAACGAACTCCAGACCGTCAACATGATCGGTGACTTCGGTGAGCCGATCGCCGGCCAGCGTCCCGTCGAGCTGCGCCTCTCGGGTGCGCTCCAGGGCCGGCCGATTGGCGGCCTCCGCTGGCGCCCCGTCGGACGACTGGCACCGCACCCGATCACCCAGCTCGAGGCCGCACCGTTCATCGTCGACGCCTGGACGCTGACCCCGCGCCTGTACGCAGGCGACCGCAACCGCTGCACGACCGGCAGCACCTTCGTGCGCGTGGTCTGGTCGAACGGCATCACGGCGTACTCGACCGGCGCCGAGGTCGGCAGCGCCGTCACCGATTCCTACCGCGCCGTCTACACGCAGGCGGGACGGCGCCTGAGTATCGCGCCGCTGGCGGTCGCCGATCTCAACGACCACAGCGCGGCCGCGATGGCCGACAACATGCACGACCTCTGCCTGCCCGCTGTGCCCCGCACGGCGCTGCTGCGTGGCATCACGCTAGCGGCAGATCTGGTGCAGGATCCCAACGGGGACCCGAACGCCGCGCAGCGGTTCTTCGTGCGGGGGTAGTCGGGCGGGTCTGGCGGATCTGGATTTGCGCCTTCCGACCAACGACGTTCTGGGTTCGGGGCCGCTATGTCCGCTATTGGCGCGGAGTCCACTGTCCGACCAAGGACATTCTGGGCCCGGGCCCGCTATGTCCTCCCCCTGTGCCGGTGATCTGGGGCCTCGCGTGGTGTGGTCGGACATTTCGGGCCCAGGCCCAG
>CAJCBN010000279.1 GCA_903960645.1 uncultured Actinomycetes bacterium
CGCGACCGCTGGGCTAGGGCTTGCGCGAATGCCGCGCTGCAGCCGTGCGGGCGACAGCGTCATCGCGATCAGGCAGAACAGCCCTGCCGCGATCGGGAAGGCGAGGAGGACCAGGTCGAAGTTGCCGGTCAGGTCGCGCACCCAGCCGAGTGCCGAAGGCGCGCTGGCGGTGATCAGGTAGCCGACGAACAGCATCATCCCGGCGGCGGCGCCGACGTCGATCGGGCTATCCGCGACGTCGAGCGGCAGACTCATCGTCACCGTGAACATCATCCCGTTGGCAATGCCGGCCAGCAGCATCCAGCCGAAGCCGAACTCCGGCACGAACGCGAACAGCAGCGTCGCGATTGTCATCACCGCGCTTGCCGCGACGAGGGCCCGACGCCGCGTCACGCGCTCGCCGATCAGCCCCACCGCCAGCGAGGTCGGCAGCGTCCCGATGTTGTACAGGGCGGCGAGCCAGCCGACGGAGGTCTCCGAGTAGCCGAAGTCGAGGTAGGCCGCCGGCGCCCAGGTGGCGAGGCCGTAGAAGACGATGCCCATCAGGCCGAACATCGCTGCGAAGCTCCAGACGATGCTGCTCCGCAGCGGGAAGCGGGGGAAGACGCCGCGCTGGCGCGCGGTGTGCATCTTGCGGGTCACGATGATCCAGGCCAGGACGAAGACGAGGCTGGCGGCCGACATGGCGAACAGCGAGCCGCGCCACCCATCGAGCCAGAACGACAGCGGCACCGCCAGCACGGCGGAGGCCGTCGCGCCGACCTGAATGCCGGTCGAGTAGACGGCGGTCAGGAGCAGCGGCCGGTCGGCGAAGCGCTCCTTGACGGCGATCACCATTAGCGCGTTGCCAACGCCCATGCCGATGCCGAGCAGGAAGGTGAAGAGCAGCAGCCCGGTCGCGCCGGGCACGAGCGCACGCGCCATGCCGGCGGCGGCGATCAGGAGCCCGGCGGCGCTGACGGCGTTGATGGCACCGACGCGTCCGGCGATGATCGGCGCGAGCGGCGCAAAGATGCCGAGGCAGAGCACGGGGATCGTCACGAGCAGGCCGGTGAACGCGTGCGACATGCCGAGGGCCTGCTGGATCTCCGGCACGAGTGGCCCGACGCCTACGACCTGGGGGCGCAGCGTCAGCGAGGTCAGCAGCAGGCCGAAGACGAGCGGCATGCGGTCGCCGATCGCGCCGACGGCACGGGCTGCGGTGGCGTGGTCGGCCATGGCGGCAGCATGCCAGACGCCTGTGGGCGGCCTGCGGCGCCTCAGTGCGGGATCAGAACGTCGGCGGTGCCGGGTTGCCGCACGATGCGTACGGATCGTTGATCAGCTGTCGCTGCACCTCGTTCATGGTCAGCTGCCAGTACGGGTCGTACGGCGACGGCGGTCCGTTGAAGACCACGCGGACGTCCGGCGTGACGCCGGGGCCACTGGTCGTCAGGCGGTAGCGGTTGAGCGTCGAGATTCCGGTCAGCTGCGAGGCCTCACCCTTCGGGCCGATCTCGAAGCAGTACTGCCCGTACGGACGGTTGGCGAGGAAGCCGTTGACGCGCCGCCACAGCCGACCGCCGGCGGGGAAGCCGTAGTCGGAGTTGAGGCTGTCGAGGTAGAGGTTGCGGCCGGCGTCGTCGAGCGGCACGCCCTGCGGCGTCGCCTCACCGACGGCGACGGGGATGCCCTGCCACGAGTAGGTGCCGAAGATGTGAGGCCACTTGACCGTCTTGCTCGGGCCGTAGCGCGACCAGTCCGCGTAGACCACCAGATCCGGGGCGGCACCCGTCCAGTGGGAGATGCGCAGCTCGACCGGGCCGGCGATCCCGCCGTAGTTGCGGACCGAGCGGCGCCACTGCTGGAGCGCCCAATGGCTGCCGTTGGGGGCAGTGCAGGAGGCGACGATCAGCTCGCTCCCGGGAAACTCCCCACCGCGGTAGGGCCCGCAGGCGTTGCGAAACGTCTGCCATTGGGCGCCGCTCTTGCCCTGGCCGCCGGAGTAGTCGAGCAGCAGCC
>CAJCBN010000280.1 GCA_903960645.1 uncultured Actinomycetes bacterium
CATGCTGGACTGGCGGCGCCTGCGCTCCATGCGCACCCTCGACGTGTTCGCGATCGTCTCGCTCGCCGCCTCGCTGTGGTGCTTCAACCGCGGCCTCGTCTTCTGGGCGGTACCGCTCCAGTACCCCCCGCTCGTCTACCTGCTCGTCCGCCTGCTCCTGATCGGTCTCGGCCGGATGGAGCGGCCAGCCTTTACGACGCGGCTACCGCTGTGGGCGATGGTGGCCCTGATCATCGTGTTGGCGGTCGGCAGAATCGGCTTCAACGCGTACTCCTCGAACGTGGTGGACGTTGGCTATGCCGGCGTCGTCGGCGCCGACCGTATCCTCGACGGCCGCAGCCCGTACGGGAGCTTCCCGTTCAAGACGCCCACCCCGTGCGGCACCCGCTACGCCGACGGCACCTACAGCGGCTACGTGCAGGCGAACGGCCGCTGCGAGACGGCCATCGAGCGCGGTGACACCTACGGCCCCTCCATGTACCTGTCGTACCTACCGGGTACCGCCGCGCTCGGCTGGACAGGGCGCTGGGACGATCTACCCGCGGCGCACTTCACCAGCGGGCTGTTCGACCTGCTGACGGCGATCGGGCTGGCGGTCTTCGGCTGGCAGTTCGGCGGCCGTCGGCTGGCCGCGGCGCTGGCCCTGTTCTGGCTGGCCGTCCCCTGGACCGCCTACACCTTCATGAGCGACTCCAACGACTCCATCGTCGCGGCTTATTTGGCGTGGAGCGCGGCGCTGTTCGCACGACCGATCGGCCGCGGCGCCTTCCTGATGCTGGCCGCGCTCGCCAAGTTCGCCCCGCTCATCCTGATCCCCCTCTGGCTCCGGCTCGACCGGCCGCCGCCGACTCCGCTCGGCGAGTGGGCCTACGGCCAGGCCGCGCTCCGGCCGTCACGCGCCCGGCGGCTCGGCAACGCCATTCGGCCGGGTCCCGGTGCGGGCTGGACGCTGCTCGGGATGGTGCTCGTGACCGCCGCGTTGGCGGGCCTCCTGATCGCGCTCGATGGCACCGGTGCGCTACGCACCTTCTGGGATCGCACGTTCGGCTGGCAGCTCGACCGCCCGTCGCCGTTCTCCCTCTGGGACTGGGGTGCCTACCCGGGCTTCCCCGACCTTCACGTCGTGCAGCAGATCCTCAAGGTGGCGCTGATCCTCGGTGCACTCACCCTGTTCATCTTCCCCCGACGCCTCGATCCGACGCGGGCGCTGGCCTTCGCCGGCGTCCTGATGATCGGGTTCCAGATCGTGCTGACCCACTGGATGTACCTCTACCTGCCGTGGGTAATGGTGTTCGTCGCGCTGGCGCTCCTGGCGCCGCGCCGGGGCTTCCCACGCAGCGTGCAGGCCGACGCGATCGACGCCGCGCTGCCGCGCCGCCTCCGGGTGCCCGCGACGGCCCCACCGGCCGACGTCACCGCACGCTAGCTGTTCTGCCTGCGAGCCTGCGAGACGGGTTCGGTGAGAACGCTGCTGTCTGGATGCGACTAAGGGGTCAGACCCTTTCGTCGCATTGACCGCCGTAAACACCCGAGCTAACCACAGGCACCCGAG
>CAJCBN010000281.1 GCA_903960645.1 uncultured Actinomycetes bacterium
CGACCTGTTGCTCCTGCAGGGCGTCATGCGCCACGGTCTCACCGCCGCCGGGCGCTACATGCGCTTCGCGACGCGCATGCCGGACCGTCCGGGCTCGCTGCGGCAGTTCCTCGACGTCCTCACAGCCGAGCGCGTCAACATCGTGGACATGTTCCATCATCGCGACGGCACCGATCTCGGCGTCAAGGACACCGGTGTCGACATCACCGTCGAGACGAAGGACCAGGCGCACGGGGATCACGTCCTGGAGCGGATCCGCGCCGCGGGCTATCCCGCCGAGCGCATGTCGCTGAACTAGACGGCTGCCGCGAGCTGCGGCGAGCCCATGCCGCCGCCGAGCACCGGGTGCACGTCGTCAAACCCGCGCGTGGCGAGGATCGACGCGGCGATGCCGGAGCGCGCACTGGACTGGCACACCACCGCGGTGCGACGGCTCGGGTCGAGACCGTCGAGCGGGGCGCTATGGAGGCTGTGCAGCGGAATCTGGATGGCGCCGGCCAGCGGGGCGGGCAGCTCGTCGTCGTTGCGGACGTCGATGATCTGCACGTCGTCGCGCTCCGCGAGGAACTCCTCCACGGAGAGGGGCGGCAGGAGCCGGTCGAGCACGAGGTCGCCCGCGGCGATCCAGCCGCGCTGGGTGAAGTGCCCAATGGCCTGCAGTTGGCGTGCCGCCCGCTCGGCCTGCGCCTCGTCGTCGACGATCAGCACGGCGGGGACGTCGGGGTCGAGCAGGAAGCCTGCGCGCGAGCCGAACCCGGTCTGGGCAACCGGGACGTGGTAGGCGCCGGTGACGGTGCCGTGCACGACGTCAGCGGTGGCACGGACGTCGAGGAGCGGCGCGTCGGATGGGAGTTCCGCAAGGCGCTGCGGCAGCGCCGGACGGGCCAGAAACGCACCGCGGTTGGCTTCGACGATGCGGCCGAGATTCGGCGGCTTCGGAGACAGGCCGCTGTTGGCGGCGACGACGAAGGCCTCCTCGCCCATCGGCTTGAGCATGTCGTTGAAGCGACGCTCGAACCCGAGCGTGGTGGAGGGCTTCGCGCTCATGCCCTTGCCGCAGAGCGATCCGGCGACGTGGCCCGGGAAGACCTCGATGCCGTCGGGCAGCGCGAGGATTCGCTCCTGCAGCGTCCGGTACAGACCGGCTGCGCCCTCTTCGCCGGCGATCGCGAGGTCGGGACGGGCAACGTCGCCCACGAAGAGGCTGTCACCGGTCAGAAGCAGCCAAGGCTCGTCGGCGCGGGTGTGGTCGATGACCTGCAGCGCCATGTGCTCCGGACGGTGGCCCGGGGTGTGCATGGCGACGAGCTCGACGTTGCCGAGCCGGACGCTCTCGCCGTCCTCGAGCGGGGTGTAGGGGTGTGCGGCTCCCGCCAGCGCGGAGACGTAGACCGGGATGCCCAGCTCGAGCGCGAGCGCGCCGTGGCCGGAGATGTGATCGGCGTGCGTGTGCGTCTCGATCACGCCGACCAGCCGGGCGTTGTGGTGCGCCAGGGCGCGCTCCAGCGGCCGCGTATCGAGCGCGGGGTCGACCACGATCGCCTCGGCCGTCCCCTGACAGCCGATCAGGTACGAAGCACAGCCAAGGTCGGTGTAGATGAGCTGCTCGAAGATCATGGGTCAATCCTTCCCGTTGGAACGGATCCTACACAACTCAACAACCGAATGGTAGTTGAATCTATTCCCGCAGGGTCAGACTTCGCCCTGTGCGCGCGAGAACGACGGC
>CAJCBN010000282.1 GCA_903960645.1 uncultured Actinomycetes bacterium
CGTCGTCGTCGGAGAACAACGCCAGCTCGGCCCCGCGCCGCAGGTTGTCGGCGAGCTGGGGGTTGCCGCCCCGTTCGGCGAAGTCGGCCTGATGCCGCAGCGTGGCGGGATCCACGGCAGCATCCGCCGCGGTGATCGCACCCGTGCGGATCCCGTCGATGGTCAGCTCGTCGGCGGCCCGCCCGGTCTGCGAGCGCACGTCAGCGCGGTTGTGCTCGCCCAGGGGGTAATTCAGCTCGGCCACGACACCTCCACCGCCTGTGGCTCGCCGGGGCGCAGGCACAGGCTCTCGCGGTTGATCAGCGCGACGACCTTCGCGTGGTAGCGAGGCCCCATCGGCTCGCCGGACTCGGGCAGGAGCACCGGCGACGGCTTCTCGCCGCGGGCGTGGCGGGCGGCGTTGCGGCCCATCAGTCGGTAGCGCGAGGCGTCGATCAGCGGGGCCATGCTGAGCAGTTCGAGGTTCGCGAGCACCGGCAGGTCGGCTCGGTGGATCAGCGCCGTGCCCTTGCCCTGGATGGCGAGCGCGACGCCGCTGCCCGAGAGGTTTGCCGCCGTCCAACCGACCATGCCGAGGTCGAGCGAGTGGGTGACGCGCACGACGCGCGCGGCCACGCCCTCCTCCTCGATCCCCGCGAGGACCTGGCGCAGCACCTCAGCGACCGTGAGGCCCGAGAGCGTCAGCCAGACGTCGCGGCCGAAGGCGGGCGACAGGCCGATGACGACCTCGTCGGGCCGCGGGCGCACGGCGGCCGGACCGGTCTCGTCGAGCACCACGCAGCCGGCGTGCGGCGCCTGTTCGGCGAGTAGCTCCTCGTGCGTCCGCTCCTGACGCACGCGCGCCATCTCCTGTTGCCGCTCAGGCGACGGGCGGTACCCCGTGCCCGGACCGGCGTAGTCGTTGGGATCGGTCAGCGCGCTCAGCACGCGCATGTCCTCGTCGAAGATCGCGGAGGTCTGCAGGTGGTCGCCGAAGAGACGCTGGCGGGTCATCTCGAGCACCCGCTCGGCCTCCAGGTCGAAGCCGCGGATCGCCAGCGCGCGGACGACGTCGATGGCCGTGAGCTCGCGCTCGATGATCGCATCGCCGGCCCGGGCCGTCTCGTCGGTCTGGTGCTCGGCCACGTCGAGACTGCCGTGCGCCGACACCACACGCTCGAGCTCGTCGTCGGGGAACGTCATCAGGTCGAGCTCGTCCAGGACGGCACGGCAGGCCTCGGCGGCGCGCCGGCGCAGCGGCAGCAGGGTCGCGTCGTCTTGGGATCGCAGCGCGCCCTCGAAGCCCCAATCGCGCTGCACCATCAGGTAGTCGTCGATGTCCTCCGCGTTGAAGTTCGAGGCACCGAAGGCGTTGTCGTAGCTCGGAATCGAGCCGAAGCCGCTGAACAGGAAGTCTGACCCGGCCAAGAGCAACGGCAGCGTGTGCGCCGTGCGGCGGATGTCCGACGCGCTCATCTGGGTGTCGTTGCCCGTGCACGACTCGAGCCCGTAGAGGGTCGCCATCACGTTCTCGGCGAGGATCTCGCGCATGCCGTTGGGGACGGAGCCGGTGACGTTGATGCCGTCGATGCCGCCGTTCTGCGTGCCCTGCGAGCCGGCGGCGCGGGTCACGGCCACGCAGCGCGCCTCCAGGTAGAGCAGCGACTTGCCCTCCGCCGCGCCCATCAGGACCTCGGCGCCCGAGCCCGATGTAAAACGCATCTTGAGGCCGCGCGAGGCGTACGAGGCGGCGAGCAGCGACTTTGACCACGGTGTGTCATCGCCGTCGAGGAAGACCCGCTCGGTGCCGTAGACCGAGACGGTCTCGGCGTAGGTCGTGAGTCCGCGCAGGCCGAGCTCGAGCTCCGTCTTCTCTTCGACCGAGCACTGCGTGAGGGCGCCGGGAGCCGCGACCTGGCTGCCGATCAGGAGGGCGAGGGCAACCAGCGGCGCGTCGCGGAGGACGGGCACCGTGGCCTCGAGCTCGCGGAAGCCGAGCGCCACCGCGCTCGCCGCGTCGGCGGCGATCAGCAGTGGGTGGTCGATGCGATTCGTCACG
>CAJCBN010000283.1 GCA_903960645.1 uncultured Actinomycetes bacterium
CCTCTTGTCGTCGGGCGAGGCGGGTGGCCCCCGAGTCGTCTGGCACACCGCGATACTCACCCGGTGGCGAATAGTGTACGACTATACCAACATCAGCAAAGCGACCTAGTGGCCAGCCAGTCGACCTAGAGCGGTAGTTCGGGCTCGCCGGCGGTCCAGCCGCCGTCGACGGGCAGCACGACGCCGGTGATCAGCGAGGCCGCGGGCGAGCAGAGGAACGCGGCGACGCCACCGATGTCGCGCGGCTGGCCGACGCGACCCAGCGGGATACGGCGGACGGCGGCGGCGTGCACCTCGGGGATCTCGAGCATCGGCGCCGCCATCGGTGTCCAGATGAACGTCGGGCAGAGGGCGTTGACCGTCAGGCCGTGCTTGGCCCAGTCGATCGCGAGGCTGCGCGCCATGGTGGCGACCGCGCCCTTCGACATCGAGTACCCGGCCTGGCTCGGCAGCGACACCAGCGCCGCCTGCGAGGAGATCAGGACGATCGCGCCGCGACCGGCCGGGATCATCGAGCGCGACGCGGCGACGGCCCAGTTGAACGAGCCCTTCACGTTGACCGACCACAGCGTGTCCAGATCCTCGTCGCGGACCTCCTCGGCCGTCACGTTCTCCGTCAGCACGCCGGCACAGGTCACCAGCGAGGTGATCGGTCCGAGCTCAGCGACGATGCGCTCCGCTGCTGCATCGACCGCGGTGCGAGAGGCGACGTCGCAGCCCAGGGCGAGGGCCCGACGCCCCCGCGCCTCGACGAGGCTCACCGTTTCGGCGCAGCGCTCGGCGTCGCGATCGACGCACGCCACGTCGGCACCCTGCTGCGCCAGCGCGACCGCGGCCGCCTGGCCGAGGCCCTGCGCGGCGCCGGTCACGACGGCTACGCCATCGACCGCGAACGAGACCGTATGGTCCTGTGGGTCCATCGTGGTCACCCCTGCAGTCGGGCGAGACGCATCAGCCCGGAGTAGTCGAGCACGCCGAGCTCCTCGGCCTGTGCCTCGTGGTAGACGGACGTCGCGGCCGCGACCAGCGCTGGGTCGAGCCCCATGCTCGCCAGGAATTCCTCCGACAGTTCCATGTCCTTGGTCATCAGGTCGAGGGTGAAGAGCGCCTCGTAGTCACGGTTCGAGGGGTGGGCATCGTCCACGCCGAGACCGGGATAGCGGGCACGCATCACGCGCGAGTCGCCGGTCGAGCGCGACAGGATGTCGAACAGCATCTCGTCGGACAGGCCCGCCCGGCGCCCCGCGGCGAGCGAGAGGCAGAGGCCGGCCATGTGCAGGCCCGCCAGCATGTTGTTGCAGAGCTTCGCCGCCTGGCCCGTGCCATGGGCGCCCGTGTGGACGACGAAGGCGCTCCACGCCTGCGCCAGCGGCTCGAGGATCGCGTACGCCTCATCCGAGCCGCCCACCATCGAGGTGAGGCTGCCGGCCTCGGCGCCGACCGGACCGCCGGACAGCGGACAGTCGGCAACCAGAATGCCGGTGGGCTCGAGCTCGGCAGCGAGCTCCTGGGCGAGCGCGGGCGGGCTGGTGGAGACGTCGGCGAGCAGCGCGCCGCGCGGCAGTGCCGGCGCGGCTTCGCGGGCGACCTGCCCGACGAGCTTGACCGACGGCATCGAGAGGAGGAACACCTCGGCATCGGTGCAGACGTCGGCGACCGAGGTCGCGGAGGCATCCGCACCGATCGAGGCCGCGTACGCCATGGCCTCGGGCACGGGGTCGTAGACCCGCACCTGGTGGCCGGCCTCGATGAGGTGGCGGACGAGGTGCCGGCCCATGGTGCCGACTCCAGCGAAGGCGATGCGCGTCATCGTCACTCCGTTCCGACGGGGATGAACGGACCGGCGCGATGGACGAGCCCGGGCAGGTCGCGGCCCATCACGCCGCCCAGCCACTCGCTGACGCGGATCAGCTCATCGAGGTCGACGCCCGTGTCGATGCCCATGCCCTCGAGCATGTAGACGAGATCCTCGGTGGCGATGTTGCCGGTGGCGCGCGGCGCGAAGGGACAGCCGCCGAGGCCGCCGATCGACGCGTCGAAGATCGTCGCGCCGGCCTCGAGGCCCGCCGCGGCGTTGGCGTAGCCGGTGTTGCGGGTGTTGTGCAGGTGCAGACCGACGGGGGTGCCGGCGATCGCGGCGAGCGTGGCGGGCACGAGCTGCTGGATCTGGGTCGGGACACCCACGCCGATCGTGTCGGCGAGGATTACCTCGTCGGCGCCCGCGGCGACGGCCAGGCGCGCATGCTCCACGACGAGGCCCGGATCGACCGGTCCCTCGAACGGGCAGCCAAAGCTGACGCCCAGCGTCATCGTCACGCGCTTGCCGGCGGCCTTCGCGCCCTCGACGAGCTGCTGGCCGATGACGGTCGCCTCGTCGAGCGTGACGTTCTGGTTCTTGCGGCAGAACGTGTTGGTCAGCGGGTAGGCGACGTGGACCTCATCGACGTCCGCCGCGATCGCGTCGTCGAGACCGCGGCCGTTGAGGATCAGCCCGGCGTAGAGCACACCCGGTCGGCGGTTGATGCCGCTCATCACCTCAGCAGCGCCCGCCATCCGCGGCACGGCCTTCGGGTTGACGAACGAGACGGCCTCGACGCGCGGCAGGCCCGTTGCGGACAGGCGGTCGACGAGCTCGGCGCGCTGGGCGGGCTCAAGCTGGACGGGGTCGTTCTGAAGGCCATCTCGCGGGCCGACGTCGCAGAGCGTGATGCGCATGGAACCTCCGGTCGGAATGGCGGCAAGCATACCCCGGAATCGGGAAATCCAACGGTCGAGGCAGTATTCTCCCGCCATGAGCACCGCCGCCTACGCCCCCGTCAACGTCGTCCGCGATCTCAAGGAGCTGAACGCCCTGACCGGTGGCCCCGACGGCGCCCGGCGGCTGGCCTGGACCGAGGACTGGATCGTGGCGCGCGACTTCCTCCGCGCCAAGCTCGACGAGATCCCCGGCGTCACCTACGAGCTGGACGAGTGCGGCAACATCTGGGCCACGCTGCCCGGCGCGCGTCCCGAGACCGTGGTGGTTGGCAGCCACGTCGACGCCGTGCCGCGCGGCGGCTGGCTCGACGGCGTGCTTGGCGTGATGGCCGGCCTCGAGGTGCTGCGCGTCGCCGCGGCCGCCGGCACGCCGCCCTGCACCATCCAGCTCGTCGACTGGGCCGACGAGGAGGGCGCGCGCTTCGGTCGCAGCCTGCTCGGCTCCTCGGCCTTCGCCGGCACGCTCGAGATTGACGACGTCAAGGAGTTCACCGACAAGGACGGCATTCGCCTCGACGACGCGCTCAAGGCGATGGGCGTCGACCTTGCCCAGTCGCACCTGGCCAAGCGCCGCATCGCGGACGTCAAGGCCTACCTCGAGATCCACATCGAGCAGGGCCCGGTGCTCGAGAGCGAGGGCCTCGCGGTCGGCGCCGTGCTCGGTACCGTCGGTGTCGAGCGCTACACCGTCACCTTCCGCGGCCAGGCCGCGCACGCCGGCTCCACGCCGATGCTGCAGCGCAAGGACACGTTCACGGCCGCCGCGCGCTTCGCGCTCCTGCTGCGCGACATCGCCATCGCGCACGAGGGCGTCTCGACGATCGGCAACGCCAACTGCACTCCCGGCGTCGTCACCGCCGTGCCGGGCGTTACGGAGATCCTGGTCGATCAGCGCCACATCGACGCCGACACGCTGGCGGCGATGAACGCCGACGCGCGCGTCGCCGCGCAGCAGGCCGCCGAGGAGTTCGGGTGCACGGTGGAGTGGGAGCAGCTCTGGCGCATTCCGCCGATCCCGTTCGACCCGGCGCTGATCGACGATGCGCGTGCTGCGGTGCGCGAGGTGACAGGTACCGATCGCGCGCTGCCGTCTGGGCCGCTGCACGATGCTGCCGAGATGGCGCGGATGGTGCCGACGGTGATGCTCTTCGCCTCGTCGACCAATGGCCTCTCCCACTGCATCGAAGAGGACACGCCGGAGGAGCACCTGCTGCTCGCGGCGGAGGCCTTCGGCATCGCCGTTGGGCGCGCGATCGATCGCGTCGGCTCGTCGTAGGCGGGCGTACGTGCGCAGTGCGCACGTCTGACGCCCGCCCCTAAGGGACGTACGTCATTGGTGCGCACTGCTCACGCCCGCGAACGTGGTCGTTGTCCCGCAGGTTGCGCGAGGGTCTTCGCCTACCCCGCAAACTGCGGGATGATCTCCTTGCCGTACACGTCGATCGTGCGCTCCCGATCGCCGGCCATCAGATAGATGTTGTAGTGCTTGACGCCGATTGACTCGAGTTCCTTGAGCTTGGCGACGTGCTGCTCGACGGTGCCGAGGATGCTGAAGCGGTCCGCGGTCTCGTCGTCGACGAACTCGCCGTGGGCGGCGCCCTCGCGGGAGTGGTCGTCGTAGTTGTAGAACTCGCGGCGCTCCATGTACGACGTCAGCGCGTCGGGCAGCTCGGACTTGTCGTAGCGCTGCAGCAGGTCGAACACGTGGTTCGAGACCATCGCCGGGAACCAGCGCGAGGCGTCGCGGGCGGCGGCCATGTCGTCCATCAGCACGGCGGGGGCGCAGACGATCGGCTCGAGCAGGTCGGGGTCGCGGCCTGCCTCCTCGGCCGCCTTGCGGGCGAGGCCCATGATCCAGAGGATGATCTCCGGATCCGCGAGCTGGATGATCACGCCCTCGGCGTGGCGCCCCGCGACCGCGAGGGCCTTCGGGCCGTAGCCGGCGAGGTAGAACGGGATCTCCGGGAGATCCGCGGCCCAGGCGAGCTGGAGCTCCTTGCCGTTCCACTCGGTCTTGCGACCGTTCATCAGGTCCTTCATCATCGCCGTCGCCGCCTCGTACTCGGCGACCTTGACGGGCTGCAGGCCGATGTAGCGGCGCGCAGAATCGCCGCGGCCGATACCGAAGACCATGCGGCCGCCCGAGATGTCGTTCAGCGTTGCGTGCGCCGACGCGGTGACGGTGGGCTCGCGCGTGCCCGGGTTCGTCACGCACATGCCGAGCTTGATGCGCTCCGTGCCGAGGGCGGCGGCGGTCAGCAGCGGGTACGGGTCCTGCCAGAGGACGTGCGAGTCGTAGGTCCAGCCGATCTCGAAGCCGTTGTCCTCGGCCTGCTTGAACAGGCGGACGAGGTCGGTGTACGGCGGGTCGGGGAGGACGGTGATTCCGAAGTGCATGGTCAGGGCCTCCTAGGCGTCCGCGTGCTGCTTGAAGAATGAGGTGACGAGCTCGGTGGCCTCCGCGGGGCACTCGAGCAGGCCGGCGTGGCCGATCTCGGTGAACTCGTGCACCGTGGCCCAATCGCCGATCGCGTCGGCGATGTCGTGGGCGCTGAAACCACCCGTCGCGAGGCGCGGCGGCGTCATCGTGTCGCGCGAGCCGTTCGTGAACAGAATCGGCCGCTGGATCTGGCGGGCCAGATGCTCGTTATCCATGTTCTCCATGGCGAGGCACGCCCAGCGGACCGTGTAGGGCGGGTTGAGCCGGATGACGTGGCGGACCAGATCGAAGGTGCCGGGGTTGTCGGCGAGGAACTGGTCGCCGACGGCCTGGATCGTGACGAGGTCGCAGAAGTCGTCCAGCGGCATTGCCTCCGCCATCTTGCGCCACGTGCCGAAGTAGACCTTGCGGTAGAGGTCGCAGCGCGCCATGCCGCAGTCGGCGCAGGCCGCGATCGTCCGCTCCGGGTACTTGCCGACGAAGGCGATCGTAACCATGCCGCCCATCGAGGTGCCGTGGACGAACACGCGGTCGAGGCCGAGGGCGTCGAGCAGCAGCGCGCCCTCATCGGCCCAGTTCTCGACGGAGTGCTCCGTGTTGGGGCAGTCGGAGCGGCCGTAGCCCGTGGCGTCGAACGAGAGCAGCTGGAAGCCGCGCTCGCGGAAGCCGTCGTTGACGAAGCCGAAGTTGTGGCGGCCGAACAGCGAGCCGCCGAACTGCATCACGATCGGACCGTCCTCGGGGCCGGTCAGCTCGTAGTAGATGCGGTTGTCATTCGCCAGCGTGACGAAGGGCATTGGTCTCTCCTCCTTGGTCTCCCGGCGGGCTAGGACGAGCGGCGCGCACGGGGTATCCTCTCCTGACCGGAGAGTATCTGGGGTCGAGGAGAAAGGGAAACCGCGCATGTCGGGAGAGCTCGAAGGACGTGTAATCGTGGTGACGGGTGCCGCCGGTGGTATCGGCCGGGCGACCGCGGCGCGGCTGGCCGAGGAGGGCGCACTGCTGGTGCTGTCCGACCGCGAGCCGGCGGTCGAGGAGGTCGCCGACGAGCACGGGGCCGCCTGGTGTGTCGCCGACGTCACGCTGGCCGGCGACTGCGCGCGTATCGCCGAGGCGGCGCGTGCCGTGCACGGCGGCGTCGACGTCCTCGTCAACAACCACGGCGCCATCGTCGGTGCGCCCTTCCTCGAGACGACCGAGCAGCAGTGGGACTTCGTGCACAGTGCCGTCCTCAAGAGCGTCTTCCTGGTCTCCAGCGCGGTGATCCCGCTGATGGCGGGACGCGCGGGCGCGAATGTCGTCAACATCGCCAGCACCGGGGGCATCAAGGCGCTTCCCGCGATGAGCGCGTACGGCGCGGCCAAGGCCGGCGTGATCCACCTGTCCAAGGGCATGGCGATCGACCTCGCCGCGCAGGGTATCCGCGTCAACGCGATCTGCCCGGGCGTCATCGACACGCCCCAGCCGCGCCAGTTCGTGGCGGGGCTTGCCGATCCCGAGGCCGCCTTCGCCGCCTTCGAACCGATGCATCCGATCGGCCGCGTCGGTCGCCCCGACGAGGTCGCCGACGCGATCTGCTTCCTGGCCAGCGACCGGGCCTCGTTCGTGACCGGCTCCGCGTTCATCGTCGACGGTGGGATGACGGCGGTATGAGGCGCGTCCTGATCACCGGCGGGGCCTCTGGCATTGGCGCGGCGGCGGTCGCCCGCTTCCAGGAGGATGGCTGCCGCGTGGCCGCGCTCGACGTCGACGAGGCGATGCTGGCGCAGTGTGGCGCCGACGTGCGTGCGGTCTGCGACGTCTCCGACGACGCCTCCGTCGACCGCGCCGTTGAGCAGGCCGTGGCCGAGCTTGGTGGCCTCGACGTCGTCGTCGCCGCGGCTGGCGTCGCCTCGCGCGGCTCTGTTGTGGAGTGCACGCCGCGGGAGTTCGGTCGCGTGATGAGCGTCAACGTGCGCGGCGTCTACCTGACCTGCCGCGCGACGATCCCGCACCTGCGCAGCGCCGGTGGCGGCGCGATCGTCGTCGTGGCCTCGCAGCTCGGCATGGTCGCGGTGCCCGATGCGGCGGCCTACTGCGCCTCCAAGGGCGCTGCCGTCAACCTGGCCCGGGCGATGGCGCTCGACCACGCCGCCGAGGGGATCCGCGTCAACTGCGTCTGCCCGGGACCCACGGATACGCCGCTCGTCGAGCGCTTCTTCGCGGAGTCCGGCGACGCCGATGCGACACGCAAGGCGTTTGAGGACGCCGGCGTCATCGGCCGCCTGATCGAGCCGGCCGAGATCGCGGAGGCCATCGCCTACCTCGCCTCCGAGCGCGCGCGGGCGACGGTCGGCACCGCCCTCGTCGTGGACGCGGGTTACACGGCCCGCTAGCGGCTACAGGTACTGCTTCGGCGGATCGACCGGGATGACCTTGGTCCCAGCCCACTTGTCGCCGAGGCGCTGGCGACGGTTCTCGCCCGTCACGATGATCCAGAGGATTCCGAGCGCGTACGGCGTGAAGTACGGGAAGAGGTCGACCGGGCGGGCCAGCGTGCGCTTGACGGCGCCCATCCGCGTCAGCGCCGCGCCGCCGCCCATAACGACCTTGATGCGGGTGGCGCGCTTGCCGGGCGTCTGCCCGTTCCAGAAATACTCGAACAGGCCGTAGTAGAGCAGCCACCAGATGACGTAGAAGAAGTAGACCCAGGTCGGCAGGGTGAACGACCCGTCGGGCTTCTGCTCGCGGGTGAACACGCTGAGCCAGAAGAGGAAGACGGTGATCACGCCGAAGTCGAGGCAGCCGGCGAGGATGCGGATGCCGAGCCCACAGGGCACCGGTCCGAACGAGCCCTCGACGATGATGCGGCGTGCTTCGGCGGAATCCACGCCCGAAGGGTTGCAGCATCGTCGTGCGGAGGTCGCCGCATCCCTCACCCGCCCGAGCGCACGGTAGGCTGCCGCCATGGACTCCGTGGGGTTGATCGGCTGCGGCAACATCGGCGGGCGCGTGGCGCAGGTGCTGGTGCGGAAGGGCTTCGCAGTGTGCGCCTGCGATGCGGACCCTGCGCGCGCCGCGGCGGTCGGTGCCGAGCCGGCTACGCTGGCCGAGGTTGCTGCGCAGCCGCTCGTACTCTTGTCCCTGCCGTCGTCGCGTGAGGTCGAGGCCGTCGTGGAGGGGCCGGGCGGTCTCCTTGAGCACGGTGCGGCAGAGCTGGTCATCGTCGATCTCACGACGGCCGATCCGGCCTCGACGCGGCGCCTGCACGCGCGCTGCGCCGAGCGGGGTATCCGCTTCGTCGATGCGGGGGTGACCGGCGGGGCCGCGGCTGCGGCCGCCGGTACGCTCGTCGTCCTCGTGGGCGGTGACGAGGACGCGATCGCGGCGGCGCGACCGGTGCTCGAGGCGATCGCCGCGCAGATCCTGCTGATGGGCCCGAGCGGCGCGGGGCACGCGACGAAGGCCGTCAACAACGTCCTCAACGCCGTCACGCTGGCGGCAACAGGCGAGGCGATGCTGGCCGGCGCCGCGGCGGGTCTCGATCCCGCGCGGCTGCTCGAGGCAATCAACGCGGGCAGCGGCGCCTCCTGGGCGAGCGCAAACCGCTTCCCCCGCATCGTCGCCGGTGAGGACATGCCCGGCGGGCTGTCCGTCGAGCTGATGGCCAAGGACGTCGACGTCTTCCTGCGCCTCGCCGCCGAGGCGGGCACGCCAACGGCGATCGCCGAGGCCTGTGTCGCCACGTACCGCGCGGCGATCGATGCTGGCTACGGCGATCAGGTCGCCAACGCGATCGTCACCGCCATGAACGACGGGGTTCCGCTGCCGGAGCGCTGAGAGCGCGCAGCGGCAGATTTGGATCCGGATCCAGATCTGCCAAA